>CALROE020000073.1:0-9274 GCA_943369715.1 Bradyrhizobium ivorense | reverse complement strand
AATCTCGAGATTCCGGGTTCATCGCTGCGCGATGCCCCGGAATGACGCGATTCTTTCACGACATCGGCGGCGCGATGAACTGCGCGAAGCCGGGACGGGCGGCGAACTGCGCGAACCAGCGCTCCAGATGCGGCAGCCTCGGCTTGGTGATGCCCTCGACCCCGAACCAGCGCCGCGCATAGGCGCCGAGCGCGATGTCGGCAATGGTGAAATCGTCGCCCTCGATGAAGCGCCGGGTCGCCAGCTGCGCCTCGACGATCCGCCATTGCGCGGCCTCGGCGTCGGCGTCCTTCTGGATCGCGACCATGTCGCGCTTTTCGACCGGGGTGCGCACCAGCGCCCAGAACACCGGGCGATCGACCGGCTGCAGCGTCGACAGCGTCCAGTCCAGCCAGCGGTCGACACCGGCGCGCACCTTCGGCGCCTGCGGATAGATCGTCGAGCCCTCGCCATAGGCGAGGTTGAGATAGCGCATGATCGAATTGGATTCCCACAGCACGTAATCGCCGTCCACCAGGGTCGGCACCCGCCCGTTGGGGTTCATCGCGAGATATTCGGGCTTGTCGTTCTGGCCGAACGCCATGCCGGCATCGATGCGCCGGTAGGGGAGATCGAGTTCGCGCAGGCACCACAGCACTTTTTGCACATTGACCGAATTGGCCCGGCCCCAGATCGTCAGTTGGCCCTGATTTTTGTTTGGCACGCGTTGGCTCTCCCGTTGATCGGCTTTTGCCGTTGATAGCGGAAAACCGCGAAAAATGCGCGCGCGCCTGAAGCGGGCCATCCCGGCAAAAAAGCGCCGCCGCGGGATGCTACAAGGCTCGCCTCATGCCCAGATACAAGCTCGCGATATTCGACCTCGACGGGACCCTGTCGGACAGCCTGCCGTGGTTTCCGGGGAGTTGTGAATTCCCTTGCCGACAAGCATCGCTTCAGGCGCATCGAGGATGGCGACGTCGAGATGCTGCGCGGCAACTCATCCCGCGAGATCATCGCCTTGCTCGAGGTGTCGTTCTTTAGCCAGCCGCCGGCGTTGATAGCTCAGGCCGTAGCCTGTTCGCGGGGCGCTTCGCGGGCTGCCATCAGCTCGGCGTAGCGGCTGTATTCTCCGGCCATTTCCAGCAGCCGCTCACGAACCTCTGCACTGGTCACCTGACGGGCCAGGCGCTTGGCCTGATCTGCCTGGAATTGATAGTGCTTGGCCTGGCTCATGGGATCCCCTTCGAATCTCAGTAAAGTCTGAGGCCAAAAGGTTCACCGAACGTGAACACGCGGACGTGACTGAGCCGGCATGAGGTCGGCCTCGGATGCGCCGGCAGGAAACAGCGCATCCGCTGAGATCATCAGCCCGGTAGTCGTACCGGGCGTGACGCTGGCCCGGGCCTACCAGTGGCCGGTGTTCGGCATCGACAGCCAGGGCTCGGCCGGCGGCTTGGGATCGCCCTTCTGCAACAGCTCGATCGAGTGCAGATCGGGCGAGCGCACGAACGCCATGTTGCCGTCGCGGGGCGGCCGGTTGATGGTGACGCCCATCTTCATCAGGCGATCGCAGGTGGCGTAGATGTCGTCGACCTCGTAGGCGAGGTGGCCGAAAAAGCGGTCCTCGCCGTATTTCTCCTCGTCCCAATTATAGGTGAGCTCGACCAGCGGCGCGCCGCGCGTCTTCGGGGTATTTTTCAGCAGCGCCTCGTCCTCGGCGGCGCACAGGAACACCAGCGTGAACTTCGCCTTGTCATTGTCGATGCGGCGGACTTCCTTCAGCCCCAGCGCATCCTGATAAAACTTCATCGCGGCATCGAGATTGCGCACGCGCAGCATGGTGTGGAGATAACGCATGTTTCCTGCTCCCTTGGATTGAAGAGACTGTTCTTGGTCCGGGGCGTTCAATAGCAGCAAAATGCGCGAAAGGGCAGGCATTGCGGGAGGATTGAAGACGCCGGACCTGCGCGTGGGCAATTTGTTCTGCCGTCAGCGTCGGAATCACCCGGCCTTAATCACAGGTTCTGAGGCTCAGGGCCGCTTGACCTGAAGCCTGTTAGGGCTGATGAGGCGGGGGAGCTTTTGAGCAAGCTCGCGCCATACGGTGAGCCGCGAACGCCCAGCAAGGAACAAGATGGCTGTTGAGAAATCCAAGGACGCCACGCCGAAAAAGCCGGCACCTGAAGCGAAGGCGGAAACCGTCGTGAAGGCCGAAACCGCCACGACCGACAGCAAGCCGGACGCCGCGCCAAAGCGGCAAGGCATGGGCGAGGGTCAGAAGCCGGTATCCAAGGCGTACAAGGATAACTGGAACGACATCTTCGGAAAAAAGAAGAAGCGATAGAGCCGGGAGCGGGGATGTCGCGATCGCGACAGCCAGATCGCCGCGAACCTACTTCGCGTAACCCTGAGAGCGCAGCCAGCCGATGCGGCGTTCGCCGTTCATCCAGTCATCGGCGTCGGCCTTGCTGGTCAGGCCGGTGATCATGCGCGGCTCGGCGCCCGGATAATCCGCCTGGATGCTCCAGTTGTCTTCGGCGATACGGACGATTTTGAAGGTTACTTTTGGTTTTGCCATGCCGCGTTATGCAGGTTTTTTTTGGAAAAGAGAACTGCCTTGCGAGGTTTCCCCAGCCTTCGCCAAGGTGGGGGCAGGACGCGCCTAGCGGGCGGGCGCGTGCTTTTGGGCGGTCCGCCGCGGCGCGGGCGTACGGGGGAGATCGCCGAACTCGGCGGAATGGTAGGTCCGGCCCTCCGGCGTCGTGATGCGGACATCGTAACAGGCGCGCGCGATGAACTCGCGGGCCTTTTTCAGCGCCGATTCAGGCGTGCGGCGCCCGGCGGTATTGGCGCCTCTGATATCGGTTCCGCTTACGATGTAGGGCATTTCGGCTTCTTCTTGTTCTTCTTGATGATGGCGGCCTGAGCGCGGAAGGCCTCGGCCAGCGAGGTCAGCTGCCGCGCCACGACAGGATCGGTCGTGCTCCGGGCGGCCAGCTGCGACGTGGCGGCCTGCTTCTTCAGCGCCCTGGTCGTCTTGCTCATGATTCTCCAACCCATGGAGCCCTTGCGTGTTCCACTGGGCGGCGCGCTATCGGCAGTACTTGAAGTTTGTTCGTGTTTCGTTCGCATTGGCGAGCACTGGGGAAACCGCGATGGACGCCGGCAAAGAGCGACAGATCATCCGTCTATGGAATCAGCTGCGCCTGCTCGAGCGCGAAGGCCGCGCCACCGAGGCCGTTCGCCGCCAGATCGAACAGGCGCTCGCGGAACGCGAGTCTCGCGCCGCCTGATCACGTTCGAGGTGAAATCTCCCGCGTCAATCTGCGTGAGCGATGGCTGCGCCGCGAGGCGCAAAGCCGAGCCGCTTACGTCTCGTCTTTCCGCAGTCGTTGCGACGCCGCCGATGGTTTCGGCTCCAGCTCCGCTATTCGCGCCTCGTATTCGCCGGCGAGATCCAGCAGCCTTTGCTCGGTGAAGGGGTCGGCCTGCCTGGCGAGACGGCGGCAGCGTTCGGCCTGTTCTCTTAGCGTCGCCAGATCCATCGCTCACCAATCCGTCAGGCCTGTTGCAGTCTTATAATACCGACAGGCTGCAATGGTTTCCGCCAGGCAGAAGTTCGCACACAGCGGTTTCCCGCGCGCAGGCGGGACAGAAAAATGCCCCGGCCGTTCACACCGGCCGGGGCATTCTCCTGGCAATACTCAGTAAGCGCAGACGTTCACGAGACGCAGGCCGCGCCGGGTCTGGATGTACCTGTAGCAATCGCCGCCGATGTAGAAGGCCGAACTGCCGAAGAAATGTCGGTGACCATGGTGCCCGCCATGGCCATGACCGTGATGTCCGCCGTGGCCGTGACCGCCATGACCATGACCATGACCACCACCACCGCCCGCCGAAGCAGGGGACATGGCGGCAGCACCGAGGGCGATCGCGGTGATGACGGCGAATGAGATCTTGCGAAACATTGGGATTCTCCACACGAGGTGCGATGCACCGGTTACGATGCACATGGGACGTTTCCCGCGCGGCAATAGTTCACGGGATTTTCCTGAACGCCGCTTCAGACGTGCGCTGGATCACACAACGCGCATGCGAGGTCGCCGCCGCCGAAAGCTGCTACGTCAACACCTTCCAGGCCGCCCACGCGACGATGACGACCAGCGCCGCGCCGGCCAGCAAGAGTCCGACCGGTCTCGTCGCGGCCTTGCGCGCGTGGATCGGCGCCTCGCCATTGCTGTGTCTGGTTTCCCGCATCTTGGAGATGCGTATCGCGCGGAAAAAAGTTTCATCTTGTTAAGGTCTGTCTGAACGTAAAAACGTGTCCCCTGTTCGTTCTACCGTGAACAAAACGGAATCGAGTCGTGTCAAGAATTGACGGAATCGCGGGACAATGCATGCTTGCGGGATGTTGGGATGGAAGAATTGCCGGTTCGCCCGCATGAGCAGCGGTCGCTACTGCCTGATACGGGACCTCGGTCTCGTGAAGGGCGGCAAGGGGCTGCGGCACCATGAAGTGCTGATCGCCTTCAGCGTTCGGGCGGCGCTACAGCACCTGCGCCGGGTTGATTTCTCGCTGGGGCGGTTCAATCCGGTGCCCAAATTCCGCGCGCGTGAGATACTCGGCGAGTAACGCCTGACCCCCGAGCTGTTCCAGGAACAGCAGGAACAGCAGGAATGGCTGGCGGTGCATTCCGTATTTGTTCCGGTGTCGCTGTCGGGGGCCGAAAAAGGCAAAGCCCGGAGCAATGCTCCGGGCGTCGGCAATTCTTGCGACAGCTTCGAGATACGGAAGATCGACCACCGCGTTACGCGGCAACGATCCCGCTACGACCAGAACGGCGGATCCTCCAACGTGCCGCGGATATGCGGCTCGGATCCGCTGCGGGCATTCTGCAGCGTCGTGACGAAATATTGCTCACGCTCGCGCTCGAATTTTTCCTGCGTGGCTTTGAAACTTGCAACGCGGCTGACGATTTCTTCCCGCTCGCGCGCGGCGTTGTATGACTGTTCGAGCATGCCCATCCCTTTTTGATTCTTGTCCCGCACCCATTTGGGTCCGCGATTGGGGCGTCAATTGGGACGCCAGGTTGCGGGATTGTGATCGCCCTCGGGCAAAGTCACGTCGGCGTTCGCGGTGGATAAGACCGGCGCCACGCTTGTGGCTGCTCCGGCTTCCCGCTAGCCAAACAGAAACGGGAGGCTGGCCATGGCAAAAATCGATCTGGACGCAATGAGCATCGAGGAAGTCGCCGATCTGCGCGACCTCGCCACCGACAAACTGGCGGAGAAGGTCGCGGCGCGGCGCGCCGAACTCGAAGCCGAGCTGGAAAAGCTCGCGCAATACGACAAGCCGGCGCGCAAGTCGCAAGTCGCTGCTCCCGCGGGCAAGCCGAAAAAGAGCCAGGAGAGCGGCGCGAACGGCGCGCCTGGCGAGGCCGCCAGGAAGTCCGACGAGGTCAAGGAACCGGTCGCCAAGGCGGCTTGATAGGGCAGCCTGACAAGGCGGCCTGCTCCGATCCTGCCGGTGACTTAGCAATCCGATCCGCCGTGCTATAATCAGCATGGCCAGATTTTTCGGATCTCATCCCATGATCGCGACCGACCTTCGCAGCGGCGTGGAACAGCTCGGCGACATGATCGCCGAGGCGTCCACCATCGTGCCCTTCACCGGTGCCGGCATTTCAACCGAATGCGGCATTCCCGATTTCCGCTCGCCGGGCGGACTGTGGACCCGTAACCGGCCGATCCCGTTCGACGAATTCGTCGCCAGTGCGGACGCCAGGGACGAGGCCTGGCGGCGGCGCTTTGCGATGGAGCCGACCTTCGCCGCCGCGAAACCGGGACGCGGTCATCGCGCGCTCGCCGCACTCTACAAGGCCGGCAAGATCCCCGCCATCGTCACCCAGAACATCGACAACCTGCACCAGGTCTCCGGCTTCGCCGCCGAACATGTGATCGAGCTGCATGGCAACACCACCTACGCCCGCTGCATCGGCTGCGGAAAGGCCTATGACCTGGCCTGGGTCAAACTGCGTTTCGAGGAAACCGGCGGCGCGCCCGACTGTCCCGTTTGCGACGAGCCGGTCAAGACCGCGACCATTTCGTTCGGTCAGGCGATGCCGGAAGACGCCATGCGCCGCGCCACCGAACTTGCCCGGCAATGCGACCTGTTCATCGCGATCGGCTCGTCGCTGGTGGTGTGGCCCGCGGCCGGGTTTCCGATGATGGCGAAGAACTGCGGCGCCAGGCTCGTGATCGTCAACAACGAGCCCACGGAACAGGACGACATTGCCGATCTCGTGATCCGGCACGACATCGGGGAGACGCTCGGGCCGTTCGTCGGCAACTGATGGCCTGATGATTCGCGGTCGTGCAAGCTGTTCATAGCTCATGCCAGTTTTGTTTTTTATCTATGCGCCGCACGCGGGAGTGTTATCTTTTGATTCGCAAGATTCGCGTGGCGTCATCATGAATTCTCATCGATGGGCGCGTGTTCCGGCGACGTCGCAGCGGTACGGGGTCGTCGATGATGTGTGGGGTCCGGGGTCATGGGGTCGGACGGTTTTGAGTCCAAGAAGCTCGGCGGGCCGCCTTCAGGCGGAACCGGATCGGACCGGCTTGGGCCGAGTGAATTTGCTGGCAGCGCCGGGCGCGATCCCGCGATCGATGCGCTGACGGGGCTCGGCGAGAGCGCCGCCAACCTGGTCGAAATCTCCGGTGTCATCAAATGGTTCGATGCATCAAAGGGCTACGGCTTCATCGTGCCGGACAATGGCTGGCCGGACGTGCTTCTGCACGTCACCGTGCTTAGGCGCGACGGCTATCAGACCGCCTATGAAGGCGCGCGGATCGTCTGCGAATGCGTGCAGCGCCAGAAGGGCTATCAGGCCTTCCGGGTGGTCTCGATGGACGAATCCACCGCGATCCATCCGGCGCAGATGCTGCCGCCGCGAACCCATGTCAGCGTCACCCCGACCAGCGGGCTGGAGCGGGCGCAGGTCAAATGGTTCAACCGGCTGCGCGGCTTCGGCTTCCTGACCTGCGGCGAGGGGACGCCCGATATCTTCGTGCACATGGAAACCCTGCGCCGCTTCGGCATGACCGAGCTGCGCCCCGGCCAGTACGTGCTGGTACGGTTCGGGCCCGGCTCGAAGGGGATGATGGCGGCCGAGATCCAGCCGGAAGCCGGCGCGCCCGGGCTGTCGTCGCACTGATCGCGGGCCACTCACGCAAGCGTTAGCCGGAAGCGTTAGTCCGGCTTCCGAAAATGCCCATTCGTGCCTTGCCGAAGGTCTGGTATTTGCCGGGATCATTGGGCTAGCATTGCCTGAATCCTCCACGGCTTTCGGTGAGCGTTGCGATGAGTTTTTTTTCAAGTGCTGATCGGCGCCGCGCCCGTGCCCGGTTCTGGATGCCGATGGCCGCGGTGCTGGCGCTGTGCGCCTTGACCGGCTTCGCACAGGCCGCCAGCGTCCAGCCGCTCGAAATCGTCACCAAGAACGGCGTGCATGTCTTCTCGGTCGAGATGGCAACGACCGACAAGGAGCGCGAAACCGGGCTGATGTACCGCAAGGAATTGCCGGACGGGAAGGGGATGCTGTTCGACTTCTCGCCGGAACAGCAGATATCGATGTGGATGAAGAATACCTACATCCCGCTCGACATGATCTTCATCCGGGCCGACGGCCGGATCCTGCGCATCGCCGAGAACACCGAGCCGCATTCCCTCGCGATCATCTCGTCGGGCGGGCTGGCCAAGGGGGTGCTGGAAGTGATCGCCGGCACCGCGCAAAAATACGGCATCGCCCCCGGCGACCGGGTCGCCCATCCCCTCTTCAAGCCTCGCTGAGACGGCCGGAAGCCGCCTTGCTGGCCGCGCCTGAAGCGTGTAACGACAGGGCCTCCCAAGCCAATCGGGGTATAGCGCAGCCTGGTAGCGCGGCAGTTTTGGGTACTGCAGGTCGTTGGTTCGAATCCAGCTGCCCCGACCACGTAACGTGATGTTTTAATTAAATTAAACATCACGTCCGCATCGCTCCGAAGTTCGCGGAAATTCCAAAATCGCCACTGGGTCGCCACCACTGGGCGGTCTGGAAGCTGTCTCCGTCCTACGCGGCGCTGAAGCACCCGCCTGTTTCGAACCCCTAGCGGCCAAAGCTGAAATATCGATTCGCCTCTTTGAATTTCCGGCGGGTGCAATTTATGATTGCAGCCTACCGTTGGATCGAGCTTTACTCGCTCTTGTGCAACCTTAGCGGGGTTTATTTTGGGAGAAATTATTTATGGTAGATCTGCCTGTTGGATCGATCATTCCGTTTTTGGGCAAGGCGTCTTCTCTGTCAAAGGAATGGAAAGATAGTTCTTCTTGGAGAGGCGTCCCAGTTGGCGGCCTCTTTCTTCCAACCAACTGCCTGCATTCCTCGGGAGCAGCGTAAGCCTGTCTGTCGATGTAGTCCGCCAAATCGTGGATATGGACGCCCTTGGGGGGCTGACCAGCTTCCATTTCTAATCATGGAATGGCGGCTGTGGAGCACGACAACCGACCTCGGCAAGGTTGTGGGCACCGCATGCAGCGCGGTCACCATTGATTGGGGTGAAGGGCATACGACTTCGATTCGGTACAACGATATGGCGCAGGTTGAGAGGGTGCCGAAGAAATCAATGTCAGGGCGATGGCGTGTGATCGCGGTAACGTTTGATAAAGTCTGTCCCGACCGGCCCGTAAATACGCAATGGAGTTGACGCTATGGTGAGCAAGAATGTCGATCTCGGCAACGGGCTTAAATTCGAAAGCATTGGTGCTGGCAAAGTACATTTTGAGAAAATTCTCAAAGAAACAGCGTTAGGCGAGCACTTCGCGGGTAGGGAATTCCAAGATATCGCGGCGCTTTACGTGGCGTACTGCAAAGCGACCAATTGGCCGGTCAACTCGCCGCCCGTCGCATTTTTTCCAAAGCACGAAGGCGGTGAGGGATATACTACACGATGCTTTGGTGTAGAGTTTGAGAATGGCTCAGCCGACCGATTTTCACTCGGCAAAGCGTTGAGCGCGGTCGCGAACCAAAAGACCTAACAAAAAAATATGTTGTTCGAAAGCACTAGTCGTGATCAGCGATGTACTCCGCAAATGTTACCGCTTTGATGCCGTCAATCTTTGAATACTTTTTCTTTCCCGTCTCGTCCGTGACGACCACTAGCCCCTCGCAAGCAGCCACTCCGGCAATTTGCCATTCTACGGCTTTGTCGTATGGCCCCTTCCAACTGAACGTCGCGTTCGCGTTATCCGCAATCG
>CALROE020000072.1:0-9307 GCA_943369715.1 Bradyrhizobium ivorense | reverse complement strand
TCTTCGAGTAGCTGTATTCCTGCAGGCCCTGCTCGCCGAGATAGCCGATCAGGCCTTCATGCAGGATGTAATAGCCCTCGACCTTCGGGGTGCCGTGCCGCGAAATCAGCGCGAACGGATACAGGGTCACCGGCGCATTGCCGATATTGGTGACATCATCCTTGACGGTGAAGAGATAACGCTCGTCGATCGCAATGGTGCGGCGGAAGGTGAGGCCGTCGCCATTGTCATATTTCAGCGTCACCGGGCTGTTCGGCGCCAGGCTGGCCGAGCCCTCCTGCTGCCATAGCGTGTCGCGATCCGGCAGCCGCACGGTGGAGCCCGCGGCGGCGACCCAGCCGAATTCCGCGTAATAGGGCGTTGGCGAGCCCGACGGCGAGAACAGTACGACCGCCGGCGATTTGGGATCGACCGTGGTGCGGAATTGCGTCAGCGCCAGATCGTCGATGCGGGCGCCTCTCAACGAGATGCTGCCGCTGATCTTGGGGGTCTCGATCTTGATGCGCGGCGCCGCTGCGATCGCGACATCGCGGTTGACCACCACCGGCGCCGCTGCGGGCTGCACAGCCCCGGGCGTGGTGGGTGCTGGCGGCGCGCCGGTCTGCGGGGTGGCGGGGCTGCCGGCCGGGCTGCCGGGCTGCGGCGCCTGCTTGGCCTGCTCCATCTGGGCCTGCTGCGCGCGCTGCTTTTCCATCTGCGGCATGTTGAAGAAGTATTGCCAGCCGATCAGTACGAGGCCGGACAGAATGACGGCGAGGATGGTGTTGCGATTATCGGTCATCGTTCAAGGTCTCGTCATTCAATTCGGTTTGCGGCTGGCGCGAGAGTCATTATTTGACGCGGTGTCCTGACGCGAACCGGTGCCCACTTCGCGGCTAGGCGGTCTCGTCACCTGGTCTTTGGGTTGCCGCTCGAGGCGAGCCAGCGCCGAGCGGAGATCGTCGAGCATGGTCGCAAAGTCGCGGTTCAGTGCGGTACGACGGCCGACTAGCACATAATCACTGTGCGGTCGCATGGATATGACGTCCAGCCGCTTCACCAGTTCGCGAAGCCTGCGCCGGATGCGATTGCGCTCGGTGGCGGTGCCGTTCTTCTTGGTAACGGTGAAGCCGACCCGGATCGGGCCGTCATCGTCGCGCAAGCGGCCTTGCAGCACGAAGCCAGCGCTGTTGGCCCGCGCGCCATTGGCAACGGCGAGGAAGTCCGCCCGCTGCCTTAGCCGATCCATGATGAATTCCCCGGGAAGCCCGGCTCAGGCGCTCAGGCGCTTACGGCCGCGCGCGCGGCGAGCGGCGAGAACTTTGCGGCCGCCGACCGTGGCAAGGCGGGCGCGGAAGCCGTGGCGGCGCTTGCGCACCAGTTTGCTGGGTTGATAAGTCCGCTTCACGGGTAGTTCTCCGCTGACAATTGGCAGGCTAAGCTGCAATTTGCCTGATGAATGAGGTTAGCCCGGTGATGTTGACCGGCCCGAAACGGGCCGTTACCGGCCCAATTGAGCCGCCCCGGTCGAACCGGGCCATCGCGGACAGTTGGCGCGGCTTATACGGGAGCGACCTGTTTCCGTCAATGTTGCGCCATGCCGCATTTGAGGTTCCTCGAAACGACGCAATTGGCGCGAATATATCTGTTTTCGCGGGGTTTTTGTCGGTAGCGGACGCGGCGGCGCCGGATCCGGATCCCGCCGACATTAGCGATCCGTAATTTGACCTGTTGCAGTGCAGAACGCATCCTCGAAACAATGGTATCGGGGCCTATATCGTGTCCGTGAGCGACCAGCAGCCAGCCATCGAAATGCCCCGGCGAAAGCCGCCGCGAAGGCTTGGCCTGTCCGGCAAGCTGCTGCTGCTGACCATTCCCCTGGTCATGATCGCGGGAATGCTGATTTATGTGCCCTCGATCGCCAATTTTCACATGAACCGGCTGAACGACCGGCTGGCGGCGGCCAACACCGCCGCCCTGGTGCTGGATGCCGCGCCGCTCGGGATGGTTCCGGATTCGCTGTCGCGGCAGATCCTGAACAGCATTGGCGCGCGCGGGGTGGCCATCAAGATGGGACAGCAGCGCCGGCTGCTGGCCAGCGCCGAGTTGCCGCCGGCGATCGACCGCGACATCGACGTGCGCACCATGACGGTGTGGTCGGGAATCCGCGATGCCTTCGAAATCATGCTGGAACGCGGCGACCAGGCTATCCGGGTGATCGGTCCCGCGTCCGGCGGCGGGCAATTCATCGAGGTGGTGATCGATGAGGCGCCGCTGCGCCAGGCGATGTACCGGTTTTCCCGCAATTTGCTGCTGGTCTCGCTCGGGATCGCGATGTTGACCGCCGGGCTGGTCTATCTGGCGCTGCATTTTCTGTTCGTGCGGCCGATGCGGCGGCTGACCGCGAGCCTGGTCGGGTTCCACGAAAACCCCGAGAGTTCGGCCTATATCATCGTCCCCAGCCAGCGCGGTGACGAGATCGGCGTCGCCGAGCGCGAATTGAGTGACATGCAGCGCGACCTGGTGTCGATGCTGCATCAGAAGAGCCGGCTCGCCGCGCTCGGCCTCGCGGTATCGAAGATCAACCACGATCTGCGTAACCTGCTCGCCTCGTCGCAACTGCTGTCGGACCAGCTCGCCAGCGTGCCCGATCCCAGGGTGCAGCGCTTCGCCCCCAAACTGATGCGCTCGCTGGAGCGGGCCATCGCGTTCTGCCAGTCGACGCTGTCCTATGGCCGCGCGCAGGAGGCCGCTCCCGATCGCCGCATGATCCTGATCGAGCCGGTGGTCGCCGAGGTGCGCGAATCCGCAGGGCTCGCCGCCGACGCCTCGATCGGCTGGATCAGCGCGATCGAGCGCGGGCTCCTGATCGACGCCGATCCCGACCAGCTGTTTCGCGTGCTGCTCAACCTCGTGCGCAATGCGGCGCAGGCGCTGGAAAGCCACCCCAAGGGCGACGCCGCCACCTTCCAGATCCGAATCACCGGCCGCCGCGAGGGCTCGGTCGCGATCATCGAGGTCTCCGACACCGGCCCCGGCGTCCCGCCAAGGGCCCGCGAACACCTGTTCGAGGCGTTCCAGACCTCCGGCCGCCCCGGCGGCAGCGGCCTCGGCCTCGCCATCGCCGCCGAACTGGTCCGCGCCCATGGCGGCGACATCCACCTGGTCGAAGGCACCATCGGCGCCACCTTCCGGATCGCGATCCCGGACCGCCCGGTGGAACTGCTGAGCGTGCGGAATGAGCGGGCCAGGGCGTAAGGGCCTGCCGCATCCGTCATTCCGGGGCACCTTCGCTCGTCATTCCGGGGCATCGCGCAGCGATGAACCCGGAATCCAGAGGTAATTGCAGGAGATTCCGGGTTCGCGCTGCCGCGCGCCCCGGAATGACGACCTTAAAACCCCGTCGATTCGTCCCGCAGATACCGTCCTGCCGGACCTTGCCAATCCGGGCGGGAGCGGGTAGCTAAAGCGCTCTTTCGCGACCTTCCGAACACACCTCGGATGCATCCGGGCCTGCGCCCAAGATGCCCCGCGAAAAACGCGCCCGTAGCTCAGCTGGATAGAGCACTAGACTACGAATCTAGGGGTCAGGAGTTCGAATCTCTTCGGGCGCGCCATTTATCCGTTCATCACACTGCCGGCTCAAGCCAGCCAGTTTTCCACGCTCAAGCCGCGGATACGTTTGAACTCGTCGGTATTGGCGGTGACGATCGTGGCGCCGACCGCACAGGCGTGGACGGCGATCAGCAGGTTGTTGCCGCCGATCGGCTTTCCGGCCGCTTCCAGCTCCGAGCGGATGCCACCATATTTGGCGTCGGCAGGCACATCGAACGGCAGCACGCTGATCTCGCCGAGCAGGTCTTCGACGGCCTTGAGCAGTCGCTTCGAGCCGCTCCTGGCGCATCGGTAGCGCAGTTCGGCCGCCACGATGACGCTGGTGCAGATGTTGTCCTCGCCAGCTTTGGCGATCCGCTTCGCGGCTTTACCCTGCGGGTTCCTGATCAGGTCGGAGATGATGTTGGTGCCCAGCATGTAGATAGTCAAAACACGCTTTCCGGCGTCGGCACGGGATCGTCGATTTCAGGAAGCTTCTCCTCGATTGGCTTCATCGACTTGAGCAAGGCGACCAGCCCGCGCTTACGCACCGGTTCGATTACCAGGCGATCGCCGTCACGATGCATGATCGCCTCAACGCCCGGCAGTTCGAACTCGACGGGAATACGTACCGCCTGGTTGCGGCCATTGCGGAAGAGTTTGACGTGCCTCTGCCCGGACATGCGCGCCTCCTTTAGCATATGCCTTAGACATCTGCCGGGGCGGATCTGATTGCAAGAAACCGCGCGACTAATCCGCGAGCCCCATGACGAATGCCAGGGCAATGCCGAGCCGGGCCATGTCCCGGTCGCCGAGCCGCCCGATCGTCTGCCCGATCCGTTCGCGTCTCAGCGTCACCGGCTTGTCGGCCATCACCTGCGATGTGACCCGCAAGCCATTTTCGGGGGTGGGTTCGACGGTGACGCGAAAATCCGGGGCGTCCGCCAGTTCGGACGTCAACTGGCAAACCACCACCGACGCATGGCTGTCCGGAAACGCATCGGTCTGCACGATCACAGCCGGACGCGGCTTGCCATAGTCCCCGGCTGCGGCAACGGTCACCAGATCACCGCGTCGCATCGGCATCGAAATCCGCGACCGATTCGATCCACTGCAGCGCATCGCGTTCGCGAGCCAGGTCGAGGCCGGCGACCTGCTTTGCCACTCGTCGCCGCACCGCCCGCGAACGCGGGTCCGCCACGACGAGACGCAACTCGCGCAGCCCGCGCGCGCGGCGGCGTTCTCGCATCAACTTCATCCTCTCGGCTACGGGGGCCATCCGGACATCTCCACTTGTAACGCGTTACAACGTAACGCGTTACAAGTGCGGAAGCAAGGCTCGGGGTTGAGGCGCGTAGCGCCGCCCGATGGGTACCGCGAAGCAATCCATCTCGCCGCGCAAAGAAAGAATGGATTGCTTCGTCGCAATCGCTGCTCGCAAAGACGGTGTTGCGGGGTGCGCCCGCTCGCCGATGCGATCGCGATCGACTTCTGCAGCCACGGCACGTCGTCTTCGGCGCGGCCCATCAGGAGATTGGCCCTGCCGGCCACCCGACGGGCAAATCACTTCGGTTTATCAGAAATAAAAGTCAAGCCCTGGAAACAAAAATATTTCGCTTAACACGTCGGGCAAATCACCTTTAGCAATTCGCCCGTCTCACCCGACGAGGGGCGTTGCGCACGTCACGAACGCGCGGTGGGATGCGATGGACGCGACAGCGTCGGGCGCGCAGTTGCAGTCGCAGGGCGAGATGAACCTCGTGAGCGGCATGCGGCGCGCAGACGGACGGCGCTCAAAACTGTCTTCGCTGGAACTGGCCGGGACGCACGAGGACCGGCGAGACCTCTGGCGGGACGGGCGCGGACGGCGAAATGGTGTGGTCCTGACGCCCCCATGCTGGCGTCAAGTCGTGTGGAGATGCATCCGGCCCAACCGGGCGTGATGCATCTGGGATCCGCAAGGCGACGGTGGCAAAAGTGCAGGGCTCACCGGGGAGATCACCTATAAGCCGTAACCCATCGTGCAGGGAAAGCCGGATGATCCGGTTCACCTGTGGTCTACTCGTGCACTTCTTGTGCACGACCGCGGGTGCAATCGGCGCCCGGCTTTCCCTGCGCCCTCTTTTCTTATGGAGGGTGACATCGATGCAAACCTCGGACGCACCGCGCCGCGAGAATGCGAACGCATATCTTCGCGCTGTTCGAAATTTGAATGACGCGAATTCGCTTGCCCTCCCCTGGAGGGGAAGACAGGCTTCAATCCTTCCGGAACACGATCGACGCCATCCAGCCGGTCATCAGCGCCATGAGCGCCGTGGCCAGGCCGTAGGCAAAACCGTTGTTGCGCGCGGAGTTGGCGACGAACTGCTCGAAGCCGACCTTGACGATTTCGAACGCGGTGTCGGTCTTGGTCACCAGCGCGCCGTCGGAGAACAGCTTGATCTCGACGTCATAGGTTCCGATCGGCACTTCGCCGGGCAGCGGAATGCCGGTGCGGAACAGCGTCGGCGTCAGGAACGTCACCGCCGAGGTCTCCTCGCGATAGAGGCCATGTTGCGAGCGCAGCCGCACGAAGGCGCTGCGGAACGGATCGTTCGGCACCACGTCGGCATAATCGGGGCCGACGCGCTGGGTCAGCAATACGTTGTTGAGGCCGAGCTGCTGGCGCCGCGTGACCTCGGGCGAAGCGATGGCGTCGAACGGCCGGTTGGAAAACAGCGCCAGATAGGCCGGCACTTTGAGAAACTCCCGCGAGTCGGTGTTGATCCAGATGCCGAGCTTGCGCTCCTTGCGGCGCGTCACCATGTCGGCGCGCGGCCCGGAAACGGTCACGACCAGATCGTAACTGCTGCGGGTCGCCGGCGTGGAGGCGTCCTTTTCAACCGAGCCGAACAGCACCAGTTCCTCGCCGGAATAGTTCGGCGTCACGGTCACCCGGTGGTTCGAGACCGAGACGATCAGCCGCTCCGCCTGTGCCGGCGACGCAGTGAAGCCCGCGCCCAGCGCCAGAACGACAGCTGCGAGTGAGGTGCGCGCGATCATCCCGCACCTCCGGTTTCACGGACGGTGAAGAGCTCGTCGGGGCGGATCCCGAGTTCGATCGCAAAGCGGATGCCGACCGCGAGGATCAGCAGGCCGAGCAGCAGCCGCAGATGTTCGCCGCGAATCTTCTGGCCCGCCCGCGCGCCGAACTGCGCGCCGGTGACGCCGCCGACCATCAGGATCAGCGCCAGCACCGCATCGACCAGATGATTGGTCACCGCATGCAGCATGGTGGCGATCACCATGGTCACCAGCGTCAGCACCATCGAGGTGCCGATCACGGTCGAGGTCGGCACGCGCAAGAGATAGATCATGATCGGAATCAGGATGAAGCCGCCGCCGATGCCCATGATCGCGCCGATGAAGCCGATGATGAGGCCGACGACGATCACGGGGATCACCGACAGATAGATCTTGGAGCGCTTGAAGCGCATCTTGAGCGGCAGGCCGTGAATCCAGCCGTGGCTGCCCGAGCGCCGCGCCAGCGAGGCCACGCCGCGCCGCGCCCGCAGGATGGCGCGCAGGCCTTCCCAGAACATCAGGCCGCCGACGCTGCTGAGCAGGATGACGTAGGACAGCGCGATCAGGAGATCGAGCTGGCCGAGCGAGCGCAGCAGCGTGAAGGTCCAGACCCCGAGCGCGGTGCCGACGATGCCGCCGCTCAACAGCACCAGCGCCAGCGCCGGGTCGATGGCGCGCCGGCGCCAGTAGGACAGCGCGCCCGAGAACGACGAGGCGGCGATGTGGCTGGCGACCGAGGCGACCGCGACCGCGGGCGCGATGCCGACGAAGATCAGCAGCGGCGTCATCAGGAACCCGCCGCCGATCCCGAACATGCCGGACACGAAGCCGACCGCCGCGCCCATCGCCAGGATGAGGAAAACGTTGACCGGAATGTCGGCGATCGGGAGGTAGAGCTGCACGCGCGGTACTTCCGCTATGGGCCGCAAGGTCGGCCGGGGCCGCTCACGGTCTGGTTTCTTGATCGAGCATTGGCCGGCAAGGAATTCACGATAGATCCGGGATGCGCCCGCGAAAGCGGCGAACGCCGGGTTGCCGAGCCCTGCATAACCGAAATCGGCAGGGGGAGGGACTAAAGAATCCGCGGCAGGGCAAATAATTGCCATGAGTAGCCCGGCGACCTCACGGCGTGGTTGATGATTCAGATTAATGCGCGGCGGCGGCGCGCTTGGTCGCGACCGGCTTCGCCGCGGGCTTCGCGGTGGTGGCCTGCACAGGGGCCGCATCCCAGCCGCCGGCCGGGGCCGCCACGTTGATGGCGTCGTCGGGCTGGAGCTCCGGCGTGAAGGTCTGGATCGCGAGCTTGGCCGCCGCCAGCGACTGGGCGTCGAGCCGCTTGGCGATATCGTCGCGCTTGCGCACCGAATCCGCGTCGCCCTGCGCGGCGGCCAGGCTGAACCATTTGAAGGATTCGGCGAGGTTCTGGTCGACGCCGATGCCGCGGGCATAGAGGATGCCGAGATTGAACTGGCTGTCGGCGACGCCACGATCAGCCGCCTTGCGGAACCATTGCGACGCGTTCTTGTAGTTGGCGCCCTTGCCGCCGCCGTCGGCGTCGAGCACCGCCAGATTATGCATCGCCTTGGCGCTGCCGCGCTCGGCGGCCTGCATGTAATAGCGCCGCGCGATTTCGACGTCCTTCTTCACGCTGAGACCCTTCTCATAGAGGGTCCCGAGCCGGAAGATTGCCGGCACCACGCCGGCCTGCGCCGCGCGGTCGTACCATTTGGCGGCTTCGTCGAAATTCGCCGCAACGCCTTTGCCTTCGGCGAAACGCACGCCGATCTCATAGGCCGCGGTCGCATCGCCCTTCAGCGCCGCCGCGCGCAGCGCGGGTCCGCCGATCGCCTCGGGCAGCCGCTCGCTCGGCGGCACCTGCACCTGGGTGAGTTTGCGGCTGGCAGGCGGAGCCTGCTGTGCCGGAATCGCGCCGGTGATGTCGCTTGCCGATATCGGCAAGGAAGCGGGTGAGGCGGCGGGAATCGCTGCAGCCTGCGGGATCGCGGCCGGTTGCGGGATGGCGACCGTCGCGGTGCCGTCGGGCGCGGAATTATTGAACGATTGCCGGCCGATCGGCGTCGGCGAGGTCATCGAGGGCTGTGCGGGCACTGGCGTGGCCGGCCTGGCGCTGTCGGCGGCGGACGGCTGGGCCGCAGGCGCCTGCTCGATCGAACTCTCCATCGCGGGCATCGGCGGCGCGGTTTCCCTGTCGAGCAGCGTCATCGCCATCTTGAAGGTGCCGAGCACGATCACGACCACGCTCGCGCCGACCAGCAGCGAGCGGATTTTGGAGGTAATGGTCGAAGGCTCCTTGTTCGGATCCTTGTTCGGGGCCTTGCTCGAATCCTTGGCCTTGTTTGCGGCGGACTTGAACGGCCCGCGACCGGCCTTTTCGGCAGGCGCCGCGGCGGCAGCGGCCTGCGCGGCGCGGCGCGCGGCGGCAATGAAACTGGAGGTGCTGACGGGCTCGCGGCTCTCAGCCGGAATTTCGCTGATCGCGCTTTCGGAAGCGGCGATGCGCTCCGACGGCGTCGCCGCCCTCGCGGTGGGGCGGGTTCCCGGTTCGAGCGGATGATCGGGCGGCAGATCCGGCGCGATCACGGCGCGCGGCGCCGTGTACGGTTCGAGAATCTCGCTGATGGCGCGCGGCGCCGCGGCGACGGCCGTCGCC
>CALROE020000071.1:0-9312 GCA_943369715.1 Bradyrhizobium ivorense | reverse complement strand
CTGATCGGCGCCGCGCTGCTGGTAGCGACCAGCGCCATCTATATTCTCGGCCGCAATCGCTTGCGCGAGACGGCCGAGGGGTTTTCATCCGTGCCGAGCCAGAGTTGAGCCGGGGGCTGAGCCGGCTTGGCGGCCGACCTTGATCTCGCGCAAGCGACGTCATCAACAAATCTGTCCCACTGTCGCCGCCGCAAGCTATATTACTGCAGCCACCTCAGCGTGCAGGCAAAGGGAGACTCTCAATGACCCTTCCCCAGGACATCACCAAGCTGCAATCCGAAATGAGCGCCGCGGTCCGCGCCCATTGGAAAGCCTTTCTGTTCGAAGGCATCCTGCTCGTTGTGCTCGGATTGGCCGCGATGATCGTGCCGCCGCTGGCGAGCCTTGCGGTCACCATTTTCCTCGGTTGGATGTTTGTAATCTCCGGCGTCGCCGGCCTCGCGCTGACCTTTTGGGCCCGGCAGATGCCGGGCTTCGGGTGGTCGCTGATTTCGGCGGCGCTGGCGGTCGGCGCCGGCATCATCCTGCTGGCGAAGCCGGTACAGGGCATCCTCACCCTCACCATCGTGGTCGGTGCCTATTTCCTCGCCGAAGGCGTCGCCACCATCATGTACGCGCTGCAGCACCGCCGCGAATTGTCGGAACGCTGGAGCTGGATGGCGTTCGCCGGGGTGTTGGACATCCTGATATCAGCCATGATCATCACGGGCTTGCCGGGCTCGGCGGAATGGGCGATCGGGCTTCTGGTCGGCATCAACCTGCTGTTCGGTGGGGCTTCGTTGATCGGGATGTCGCTCGCCGCGCGCAAGAGCTGATCGAGGACTGATCCGGGCCGCTGTTCGCGGTCCGTTTTTCTGGATGACACGACATCAGGCTTGCGCTATGAGAGCGCCATGATCACCGTCGCCGCCAGCAACTATTGGTATTTTAGCTTCGACAGCTCGCTGGCGGTGGGAGGATCACGCTCAATCTGAAGAATTGCAGCAAGAAGTCCGAACAGCCGCCGCCCGATCTGGCGGCTTTTTTTTGGCCGGCAGGTCCCACAAAACAGGAGCCACAGCCGTGTTGAGCACCACAGACGATCTTCGCATCGACGAAATAAAAGAGCTGAGTACGCCGCAAGAGGTCATGCGCGAAATTCCACGCACCCTGACCGCGACGCGCGTGGTGACGGCGTCGCGCAACGCCATCCACGCCATCCTGAACGGTACGGACGACCGCCTTCTGGTCGTCGTCGGTCCCTGTTCGGTGCACGATCCCGTCGCCGCCGTGGAATACGCCACCCGCCTCGCCGCCTTGCGCGACCAGCTGTCCGATCGGCTCGAAATCGTGATGCGCGTTTATTTCGAGAAGCCGCGCACCACGGTCGGGTGGAAGGGACTGATCAACGATCCGGACCTCGATGGCAGCTTCGACATCAACAAGGGCCTGCGCCTCGCCCGCAACGTTCTGTCCGCCGTGAACAACCTCGGCCTGCCGGCGGGAACGGAATTTCTCGACGTCGCGACGCCGCAATACATCGCCGATCTGGTGGCGTGGGCGGCGATCGGCGCGCGCACCACGGAGAGCCAGATTCATCGCGAACTCGCTTCCGGCTTGTCCTGCCCGGTCGGTTTCAAGAACGGCACCGACGGCAATGTGCGCATCGCCGCGGACGCGGTGAAGTCGGCGTCGCATCCGCACCATTTCATGGCGGTCACCAAGCGTGGACGTTCGGCGATCGCGTCGACCTCGGGCAATGAGGACTGTCATATCATTCTGCGCGGCGGCAGCCGGCCGAATTACGACCAGGCCAGCGTCGCTTCCGCTTCGGCCGACCTGGCGCGCGCCGGCGTCGCACCGCGGATCATGATCGATGCCAGCCACGCCAACAGCAGCAAGAAGCCGGAGAACCAGCCGCTGGTCGTTGCCGACATCGGACGCCAAGTCTCCGACGGCGATCAACGCATGATCGGCGTCATGATCGAGAGCAATCTGGTCGCTGGCCGCCAGGATGTGCTGCCGGGCAAGGCGCTGACCTATGGGCAGAGCATTACCGACGGCTGCATCGACTGGCAGACCACGGTGCCGGCGTTGAACCTGCTGGCCGACGCCGTTACGGCGAGACGGGAAACGCGGCGCGGCCAACTCCGGGAGCGGTCGGCATAGGCAATCGAACGTCAGCGGGGCGCACTGTCCGCGCCCTGCTATCTGCTCTGTCCGCGGCCTAGCAGCCGCGACAGATGCCCTTGATCTTGCGGTCGAGGATGGCGTTTTCCTTGCTGAGCAGATCGTTCGGATCGTTCAGGTTCTTCTCCGGGGGTACATCGCCGGCGCGGGGCTGGCGGTGGCCGATCGGGGCTTCCCGTGGAGGATTCTTCGTCGCGGTGGATGATCCGCCGCCGGTTCCGGTCTGTGCGATCGCCGTGGGACTGCCGATCAGGATCAGCAGCGCCGTGGTCGTGATCAACTTTCGCATCTTGCTTCTCCTGTTTCTATCGCGCCCGTTCCGGGACTTCGATCGTTGCACAATTACGGCGTCCCTGGGCAGCACAGTCCTGGACTTTTCGCACGTCCGCCATGGTGCTGAGCAGCCAAACCCCCGCTCCCACCAACACGGCAAGAAAACCGAGCAGCACCGCGTTCTCGACATTGCGGTTGCCCTCCTCTTCCGGCGGCTGCGGCCCTGGCTTTTCTCCGTCGGTCGTCATTCGATTACGGCTTCGGAGGATAGAGATGAACGTCGCCGCAATAGTCGACCACACGATAGCTCGTTTCGGCCGCCGGTTCATCGTCCGATGCGGAGTTTTCCTGCGACAAGTAGCTCGGTCCGACCGGCGACTTGCCGTGACCGCCGGGAATATCCAGCACGTATTCCGGCTGGCACAGGCCGGACACCCGCCCCCTTAAGGTTCGCATCAATTGCTGCCCTTGCTCGATCGTGGTGCGCAGATGCGCCGTGCCGGGCGCGAGGTCGCCATGGTGCAGGTAATAGGGTTTTATCCGGCATTCGACGAAGGCCCGCATCAGCGCTTCCAGCGTCGCGGCGTCGTCATTGACGCCGCGCAGCAACACGCTCTGGCTGACCATGGGAATGCCGGCGTCGACGATCCCGGCGCAGGCGGCGCGCGCCTTGCCAGTCAGTTCGCGCGGATGGTTGGCATGCAGCGCAACCCAGGTAGCAGCCCCCTTGACCTTCAGCGCCGCAATCATCTCGTCGCTGATGCGCAGGGGTTCGGCGACCGGCACCCTGGTGTGAATTCGGATGATCTTGACGTGATCGATCGCAGCCAGATCCGCCATGATTTCGGCGAGCCGCCGCGGCGACAGCATCAGGGGATCGCCGCCGGTCAGGATCACTTCCCAGATTTCGGAATGCGCGCGGATATAGGCCAGCGCATTGTCGTAGGCGCCTTGCGATAGCGCGCTCGCCTTGCCCGGCCCGACCATTTCGCGGCGAAAACAGAAGCGGCAATACACCGCGCAGACGTGAACGAGCTTGAACAGCACCCGGTCGGGATAGCGATGCACGATGCCCGACACCGGCGAATGCGCGAGATCGCCGATCGGATCGGCGCTCTCGTTCGCCTGTACGACCAACTCCTCGGCACTTGGAATGTACTGCCGCGCGATCGGATCAAGGGGATCGTCGGGGTCGATCAAGGCGGCGATATCAGGCGTCACCGCTACCGCGTAGCGGGCCGCCACCTTTTCCAGATCGGCGAGATCCTCGACCGGGACAAGACCCCGGTCGACCAGTTCCGTGGGCTCGCGCAAGGTTGCGGCCGGTTTGAAATTGATCCTGTCCCTGAAATTGATCCTGTTCATGCCTCACCTGCCGGTGGCGTCCACACCACCTGATCGATCCGCAAGGCGCCGCTCGCCAGCATCACCAGCCGGTCGAAGCCGAGCGCGACGCCGCTGGCCTGCGGCATCTGCCCGACCGCGGCGAGGAAATCCTCATCCAGCGGATAGCGCTCGCCGTAGCGCCGCTGCTTTTCATCCATCGCTTCGGTGAAACGATGGCGCTGTTCGTGCGCGTCGGTCAACTCGCCAAAACCATTGGCGAGTTCGACGCCGCAGGCATAAACCTCAAAGCGCTCGGCGACCCGCGGATCGGATGGTTTGGTCCGTGCCAGCGCCGCCTCCGGCGCCGGGTATTCGAACAGCACGGTCAGCCGCCCCTGCCCCAGTCTCGGCTCGACATGCTCGACCAGTACCTTGCTGAAGATGTCGGACCAGGTGTCGTCATCCGATATCCGCACCCGCGCGTTTGCTGTGGCCGCCAATGCGGCGCGGTCGCCGCGACCATCCGCGATGGTGGCGAGCAGATCGATGCCGGCGAAGCGCTCGAACGCCGCCGCGACCGTCAGCAGCTCCGGTTCGGCGAAGGGATCGGCGACCTTGCCGCGAAACGAAAACTGCCCGATGCCGGTGGCCTGCGCCGCATGCGCAATGATGACGACGCTGTCGGCCATGACGGCGTCATAGCCGGCTTCGGCGCGGTACCATTCCAGCATGGTGAATTCCGGCAGATGCAGATCGCCGCGCTCGCGGTCCCGGAATACCCGCGCCAATTCGAAAATCCTGGTCTCTCCGGCCGCCAGCAATTTCTTGCAGGCGAATTCCGGCGAGGTCCGCAGATAGCGGCTGACGCGCTGGCCGTCGGCGCGCGTGAGTTCGGTGCGCGGCGCATGCAGGTGGGTCTCATTGCCAGGCGAAACCTGCAAAATCCCGGTTTCGACCTCGGCAAACCCCTGCTCGTCGAACCAGCCGCGTATCGTCTTGGTGATCGCGCTCCGCGCCGCCAGAAACGGCCTGACGTCGGCGTGGCGCGCGGGCGTCCACCAAGGCGAAATCCGGCCTGTTTCGGCCATCAGCTGACCGCCTCGTCCGGCCGCAAACCGCTGGCATCAAGCGGCAAAATCAGTATGTTGCAGCCCGAAACCGCCTCTACGGCCCCGGGACGCCCTTGTCCGGATCGGGCCGGGGCCAGAATATCAGGAAAAACAGCCTTGAAAGTCATCGCCAGTTCTATTCGCAAGGGCAACGTCATCGAGCAAGACGGCAAGCTTTACGTGGTTCTTACCGCCGAGAACATCCACCCCGGCAAGGGAACTCCGGTCAGCCAGATCGAAATGCGCCGAATCAGCGACGGGGTGAAGGTTTCCGAGCGCTACAAGACCACGGACCAGGTGGAGAAGGCGACCATCGAGGACCAGAATTTCAATTACCTCTATGAAGACGCCGACGGCTTCCACTTCATGAATAACGACAATTACGACCAGGTTCTGGTCCCGAAGGACGTGATCGGCACCGCCAAGGCCTTCCTGCAGGAAAACATGACCGTCAAGCTTTCGTTGCACGGCACCATCCCGGTGGCGATCCAGATGCCGCAGCGCGCGACGCTGGAAGTCGTGGAAACCGAACCGGTCACCAAGGGCCAGACCGCGTCGTCGTCCTACAAGCCTGCCATCCTTTCCAACGGCTTGCGCACCAACGTGCCGCCGCATATCGGCGTCGGAACCCGCATTGTGGTCATGACCGAGGACGGATCCTACGTCGAACGCGCCAAGGATTAGGTGAGGATCAGGCGGCTCATACTGGCGCCGGGGGACGACGCATTGGCTACGAAGGCTGTCCGGTTCGTCACGCGTTGGCTGGCATCTTTCGTTTTGCTCCCGGCCGGCATGGCTGCTGCTCTCGCCAATGAATTCCGGACCCCGACGGTTTTAGCCGTCCGTATTGAATGGCGGGCGGCCCTCGACCAGCTGAGAAGCGAGATCAACGCCCGGCCGGCGGTCGCATCCACCTTCACCTTTTCCGGCCAGCGGCGGCTGCCGGCCTACGATCCGCGCACCATGCCGGCACTGCTGCAGTTGAACGCGGTGACGTCGCCGATCTTCACCGGTATCGGGCGAAGCCGGGTGCCGGTGCTGCTGCCGTTCGACACTGCGGCGTTTCTCGAGGCCCGGCTGGGCGGCACGCCTGCCAGCCTTTCGCTGGCGCGCTTTCAGGCGGACTTCCGGCCCGCCGACCTGTTCGATGCCGGCCCCGCCGGCTACGATGCGGTGTTTTCGCTCGAACCCGGCGCCGTTGACGGCATGCCGCAGCGAACCTTTGCAAAACCGGTCGAAGTGCAGATCACCGGCTCGAGCCTGATCTACGACATCAGCGATCCCCTCGGCGGCAAGGGCGAGCCGGTCAAGTCGCTGATGGCGGAATTCCCCGACCTGCGCCGGTTCATCCGGGAAGGCTACGTGCGCTATGCCTTCACGCGCTTCGGCGTTCCCTATGTGGTGTCGATCCAGTGCCTCGACTCGACGCCGCGGCCGCGGCGGCTGGCCTGCCGCGAGGCCTATCCGGTCGCCGAACGTTTTCTGAAAGCGCTGCGCGTCGCCGGCGGCCTGCCCTCGCGACCCCGCATGGACATCCCTTCCGGCGTCGCCGAACGGCCGTTGCAACGCTCGCCTGATTTCAGCTATCGCCCGGCCGGCGACATCATCGCCAGAACCGGGTTTCGCAAGCAGGGCGGACGCGCCGACTTCACCGCCTATTCGCAAATCCGCTTTCCGCTGGAGAAGGCCCCGGCTTTTGCCCATTCCCAATCCTTCATGAAGCGCAGGGCGCGCGAGAAGACCGAGGAGCCGGCAGGCGGCAATTCCGGCTACCCTTGGCAGGATAATTTTTGCGAAGCCCGCAGTTTCGGCGTCGGCCAATGCGCCGGCGGATTTGGCCACCAGGGGCAGGATATCCTCGCCGGCGAATGCCCGGGTGTCGGCGAAGGTAGCGACAAATGCGATCCCAGGCAGCAGGGAGTGGTCGCGGTCCGCGACAGCGTCGTGATCCGCTCACCGAAGCAGCAGGCGGTAACCCTGCAGGTCAACAGCCGCACCGAACATATCCGGTTCCGCTACATGCACATGAACCCGGTGAGCCTCGATGCCGACGGCGTCCTCAACGGACGTCTCGTCGCGGAAGGCGAAAAATTCGGCGTGGTCTCGAATTACCTGGACCGTCCCAACGGCACCAGCCGCCATTTGCATTTCGACGTGCAGGTGTTCACGCGCGACGGCTGGCTCTGGGTCAATCCCTACGTCACCCTGATCTCGGCCTATGAACGCCTGATCCGCGGGCGCGGACGCGAAACCGGGCCCCAGGCGCCACCGGCATCAGCCGTAGCGCATGCCTTGCCGGAGGATGTGCTTCGTCACATCGATGCCAGGGAAGGCAGAGAGAACCGATCGCCGAGAACTGATGGCTATGACGCCGCGGCCTTCGGCGCCGATGGCCGCACCGGCGGGGTCCATCGATAGCTGGCGCCGAACCTGTTCCAGACATTGATCGACGCGATCGCGGACGTCAGGTAAGTCAGCTCCTTCTCGGAAAACTCCGCACTCGCCTGCGCGTAGATTTCATCGCTCACGCCGCCGGCCAGCAATGTCAGCGCTTCGGTCCATGCCAAAGCCGCGCGTTCGCGCGCCGAAAACAGCGGCGCTTCGCGCCACACCACGACGAGGTTGAGCTTGTCTGCCGACAGGCCGAGCTTCTCGCCGTGCAGGATGTGATACTGCACGCAGAAAGCGCAGCCGTTGATCTGCGAGGCGCGCAACTTGACCAGCTCGAGCAGTTGCTGGTCGAGTCCGGCCTTGGCGGCGAACTGGCCGAGCGCGAGCACCGCGTCAAAGACATCCGGCGCCAGCGCCTTGAAGTCAGCGTATTCGCTGCGGGCATGTGACATCTTCAGTACCTCATGTTATCAGTGCTTTGATTTATTATAAGAGTCCTTATACTATGCGCAAGATCAGAACGCTGACCAAATCGCGCCTGGCTCGAGAGGCGCCGAAACGACGAAAATCGGGCACCGCATCAAAATCGGCCCCGCGCCGGCAAAAATCCATGCCGGCTCCCGATCGCTCCGGCGTTCGCCCGCCGCCACCGGGCAAGGGCAAGCGCGGCGAACAAGGCCACCTCGCCTATCTGCTGCGGCAGGCCCAGGCCGCGACCCGGCTGACGCTGGAACGACGGCTGGCCGATCTCGGTGTCACCCCGCCGCAATTCGCCGTCCTGACCATGCTGCGGGCCTATCCCGGGCTGTCGGGCGCGGATCTCGCCCGGGTGTCGCTGCTGACCCCGCAGACCGTCGGCGTCATCATGCGGAACCTGGAACGCGACGGCGCCATCCGCAAGACGCCGCACCCCGTGCACGGCCGGGTGCTGCAATGGACGCTGACCCGCCGCGGCGGCGCTTTGCTCGACCAATGCCGCCGTCCGGTCCAGGCACTGGAGCGGCGGCTGGTCGCAGGGCTCGGCGCCAAGGCGCAAGCCACGGTGCGGCGCTGGCTGTCCAAAATTGCCGCAGACCTGCAGCAGGATCGCTAGTTCCAGCGACGCATTGACCTCTGCCGCGCCGCCTCCCTGGCCGGTAGACTGCCCCCATGAAGCATTCTGATTCTCTGATCACCCCGACCCGCCGCGTACTGCTGCGATCGACCCTCGGCGCCGGCGCCCTGCTCGCGCATCCCCTCGCAGCGTTTGCGGCCCCACCCGGGTTCGACCAGTGGCGCGACGGTTTTCGCGCCCGCGCACTGGCAAAAGGGGTCTCGGATGCAACCTACACCCGCGTGATGGGCCGCATCGAGCCCGACATGTCCGTGTTCAAACAGATGGCGAAGCAGCCCGAGTTTCACGAGCAGATCTGGCAATACGTCAACCGCCGCGCCTCGGACTGGCGCATCACCGCCGGCAAGGAAGCACTGCGCAAGAACGCGGCGCTATTCACCCGGATCGAACAGGATTTTGGCGTCGAGCGCGGCACGCTCCTGGCGCTTTGGGGCGTCGAGTCCGCCTATGGCGATCCGCTGGTGCAACAGAACCATATGCGCCCGATATTTCCCTCGCTGGCGGCATTGGCCTGGAACGAGCCGCGCCGCCGCGCCTATTGGGAAACCGAACTGATCAACGCGCTGAAGATCGTCGATCGCGGCTGGGGCACGCCGGAGGAAATGCGCGGCTCATGGGCCGGCGCGATGGGCCATACCCAGTGGATGCCGGAAGTCTGGCTCAATGTCGGCACCGACTACGACCGCGATGGAAAAGTCTCGCCATTCGGCAAGCCCGACGACGCGCTGGGCTCCAGCGCGCGCTATTTGCTCAATCGCGGCAAATATCGCCGCGGCGAACATTGGGGCTATGAGGTACGGGCATCAGGCGCATCCGCCAGCGGCAACCGCACCTATGCGGCTTGGGCCAGCGCCGGGGTGACGCGCGCCGATGGCCAGCCATTCCCCCAACCGAACGCATCAGCACAGATGTGGGTGCCGGTCGCTGGCG
>CALROE020000070.1:0-9437 GCA_943369715.1 Bradyrhizobium ivorense | reverse complement strand
CAACGAATCCAATATGTTGCTTTCTATGCATGGGGTTGTTTTCGCGATTTTGTGCAGAAACCGTTGCCCAAGCGTTAGGCCGGCCACGCTAGACGACGACGCCACCTTCGTCATCGGTTTGCGTTGCCTGCGCGATTTCATCCGGGGCGATATCGCCCTTCTGCGCCTGCGCGGTATCGGCGAGCCGGGCCCTGACCACTTCCTGGACATGCGCGGCAAGTTTCGGCGCGCGCGCAATCAGGGCGTGAAAATCCTGCGCGTCGAGCGCCAGCAGGTTCGACTTGCGCAGCGCGGTGACGGTGCCGCTGCGCTGGGTCCGATGCAAAAGCGCGATCTCGCCGAAGAAACTGCCGTCGGTGAGCCGCACCCGCTGCGCCGGCAATTCGATCTCGACCTCGCCGGCGGCGATGAAATACATCGATGAGGCCGGCTCTCCCCGCCGCACCAGGATTTCGCCGGTCTCGATGGTCTGCGTGCGCAACAGCCGCATGATATCGGCGATTTCGGCGGCGCGCAGATGCGCGAACAGCGGCACCCGGGCCAGCATGCCCCAGGTCACGATGAAGTCGTGACGGCGGACTTCATTGGCGAAGGCCCCGGAAATGATCGCTACCGGCAGCGCGATCATCATCAGCCCGCCGACGATGGCGAAGCTCGCGACCGTCTTGCCCATCGCCGTCACCGGGACCACGTCGCCATAGCCGACGGTGCCGAGCGTCACGATCGCCCACCACATGGCGAGCGGAATGCTGCCGAACTTGTCGGGCTGGGCGTCATGCTCCACCGCGTACATCACGGTCGCGAAGGTGAGCACGGCGCCGACCAGGATCACCAGGCATCCGAACAGCGTGCGCCGCTCGGCATGGACCGCCGCCAGCAACGAGCGCATCGCGGTCGAATAGCGCGCCAGCTTGAAGAACGGCAGCATGCCGACCATCACGAGCAGCGGGCGCTCGTTACCGAGCAACGCCACTCCGGACGGCAGCACCGACAGCAGGTCGATGATGCCGAGGCTGGAGGTCGCATAGTCCAGCCGGGCGCGCCACGGGCTCATCTCCCGCACCGGCGCATGTCCGGCCACGCTCCAGAACCGCGCCGCATATTCGAGGGCAAAGATTGCGAGCGAGGCGATCTCGATCGCCGTCAGCAGCCGGCCGAACCGCGCGTTGATCTCCGGAACCGATGCCAGCACCATCACCGACACGTTGACGATGACGATCCCGATGATCAGATGCGCGAGCCGCGCGCTCGCCGTGTGCGGAATGTTGTCGTGTTCGAGGAGGTCGTAAACCCGGCGGCGCAGATCGTGACCTTGCATCGCGCTGTTCCCCGGATTGAGTCTGTCAGGCGCCGCCCATGGCTTTTTCGATCGCCTGAAGCGCCGCATCCGCCTTGGCGCCGTCGGGACCGCCGGCCTGCGCCATGTCGGGCCGCCCGCCGCCGCCCTTTCCGCCGAGCGCCTCGGAGGCGATCTTGACGAGATCGACCGCGCTGAAGCGCGAGGTGAGATCGGCCGTGACGCCGACCACCACGCCGGCCTTGCCGTCGTCGCCGACATTGATGATCGCAACGACGCCCGAGCCGAGTTGCTTCTTGCCGGCGTCGGCGAGGCTTTTCAGATCCTTCATCTCGATGCCGGAAACGCTCTTGGCCATCAGCTTGATGCCCTGGATTTCTCGGAAATCGTCCTCGGTGCGGTGTGAGCCCGATGCGCCCGAGCCAGCGCCCATCGCGAGCTTCTTGCGCGCCTCCGACAGGTCGCGCTCCAGCTTCTTGCGCTCTTCCATCAAGGCGGCGATGCGCGCCGGCATCTCGTCGAGCGTGGTGCGCAGCTCGCCCGCCGCGGTCCTGGCGAGCGCCATGGTGTCGTTGGCGTGTTTGCGCGCATGATTGCCGGTCAGCGCCTCGATGCGGCGGACGCCCGACGCCACCGCGCTTTCGCCGGTCACCGAGATCAATCCGATATCGCCGGTGCGGCGCACATGGGTGCCGCCGCACAATTCCACCGACCAGCCGAGCGCGTTGCTGCCATGCTCGCGCGCGTTCCGGCCCATCGTCACCACGCGCACTTCATCGCCGTATTTTTCGCCGAACAGCGCCCGCGCCCCGGCATCGCGGGCGTCATCCACCGCCATCAGGCGCGTGGTGACCTCGTCATTCGCCAGCACCACTTCGTTGGCGATGTCCTCGATGCGGGCGAGTTCTTCCGCCGTGATCGGCTTTTGATGCACGAAATCGAAACGCAGGCGATCCGGCGCCACCAGCGAGCCGCGCTGGGCGATGTGGTCGCCGAGCACCTGACGCAGCGCCTCGTGCAAGAGATGCGTCGCGGAATGGTGGGCGCGGATCGATGACCGCCTGCCATGATCGACTTCGAGTGCCAGCGCGGTACCGGCCTTCAGCGTGCCCTGCTCGACGGTGCCGAGATGCACGAAGAGATCGCCGGCCCTCTTCTGGGTGTCGGTGACGCGAAAGCGCACGCCCTCGCCGGTCATCATGCCGGTGTCGCCGACCTGGCCGCCGGACTCCGCGTAGAATGGCGTTTGGTTCAGCACGACCGCGCCGCTCTCGCCGGATGCTAGGCTCTCGACGTCCTTGCCGTCCTTCACCAGCGCCGCGACCACGCCTTCGGCGCTCTCGGTCTCGTAGCCGAGGAATTCCGTCGCGCCGAGTTTCTCGCGCAATGGAAACCAGATGTTCTCGGTGGCGGTATCGCCGGAGCCGGACCACGACGCTCGCGCCTTCACGCGCTGCCGTTCCATCGCATCGGTAAACGACGCCTGATCGACGCTGATGCCGCGCGATTTGAGCGCATCCTGGGTCAGATCGAGCGGAAAACCATAGGTGTCGTACAGTGTAAACGCGGTGTCGCCGTCGAACATGTCGCCCTTCTTCAGCGAACTGCTCTTCTCGTCGAGGATGCTGAGGCCGCGTTCCAGCGTCTTGCGGAAACGGGTTTCTTCCAGCCGCAGCGTTTCCTCGATCAGCTTTTCGGCCCGTACCAGATCGGGATAGGCCTGGCCCATCTCGCGCACCAGCGCCGGAACGATACGATGCATCAGCGGGTCCTTGGCGCCGAGCAACTGCGCATGGCGCATCGCGCGGCGCATGATCCGGCGCAGCACATAGCCGCGGCCCTCGTTCGATGGCAGCACCCCGTCGGTAATCAAGAAGGCGGAGGAGCGCAAATGGTCGGCGATGACGCGGAAGGATGCTACGGTCTGTTCTTCCGGTCCGGTCCCCAGCACGGACGCGGTAGAATCGATCAGATGACGGAAAAGGTCTGTTTCAAATACGCTGTCGACGCCCTGCAGGATGCAGGCCATGCGCTCAAGCCCCAAACCGGTGTCGATCGAGGGGCGCGGCAGCGGCTGGCGCTCCTCCTTCGTCACCTGCTCGAACTGCATGAAGACCAGGTTCCAGAATTCGAGGAAGCGATCGCCGTCCTCCTCCGGGCTGCCCGGCGGTCCGCCCCAGATGTGCTCGCCGCGGTCGATGAAGATCTCCGAACACGGGCCGCAGGGGCCCGTGTCCCCCATAGCCCAGAAATTGTCCGAGGTCGGAATGCGGATGATGCGATCGTCGCCGAAACCCGCGATCTTCTTCCAGAGAGCAGCGGCCTCGTCGTCGGTGTGATAGACCGTGACCAGCAGCTTGTCCTTCTTCAGCCCGAAATCCCTGGTGATCAGGTTCCAGGCGAGTTCGATCGCGCGCTCCTTGAAGTAGTCGCCGAACGAGAAATTGCCGAGCATCTCGAAGAAGGTCAGATGCCGCGCGGTGTAGCCGACATTGTCGAGGTCGTTGTGCTTGCCGCCGGCGCGCACGCATTTCTGCGAGGTGGTGGCGCGCTGATAGGACCGCTTCTCGACGCCGGTGAAAACGTTCTTGAACTGCACCATGCCGGCATTGGTGAACATCAGCGTCGGGTCGTTGCGCGGCACCAGCGGCGACGACGACACGATCTCGTGACCCTCCGCCGCGAAGTAATTGAGAAATGCCGACCTGATCTCGTTAACGCCGCTCATGTCCGTCCAATCGCAAAAAGCCCGGGATTCGCTGCAAACGCGCCATCTCACCGGCCCAAGTACCAAGCCATGGCTTTTAGACAAGGGGGATGGCGCTGTCCAGAAAGTGTGCTTGAGATCAGGGGCTTGCCGCAGCAGCGCAAGGTTCGTTGATAATTGCTGCGGCTGCGTTGACAGCCTTGCCGCGGCCGTGGTTTCCTACCCCTGTTCAAGACTGTCACGTCGGGAGAGATCGGCTTAGACGCCGGCGCCGAAGGAGCAACCGCCCCGGAAACTCTCAGGCAAATGGACCGCGTGACTTGCTAGCATCTGGAAAGAGACGCCGCCGGGCCAGTCCCGGGATGCGTCCGCCGACGGGATAATACTCTCAGGCACAGCGACAGATGGGGCTTCGACAGGTTTTCGAGGAATCCTCCTCGGGAACCGCGAGGGCCCCATGATGCTTGCGCGCGAAACCGAAACCGCATTGAAAACCACCGCTTTGCATGCGCTGCATACAGCCAGCGGCGGCAAAATGGTGCCGTTCGCCGGCTACGACATGCCGGTACAATTCACGCCGGGCGTGCTCAGGGAACACCTGCATACCCGCAACTCGGCCGGGCTGTTCGACGTCTCGCATATGGGGCAGCTCGAGCTGCGGGCGAAATCCGGCAAGGTCGAGGACGCCGCGCTGGCGCTGGAGCGGCTGGTGCCGCAGGACATCCTGGCGGTTGCACCGGGCCGGCAGCGCTATGCCCAGTTCACCAATGAAGCCGGCGGCATTCTCGACGACCTGATGGTGGCGAATTTCGGCAGCCATCTGTTCCTGGTGGTCAACGCCGCCTGCAAGGCCGGGGACGAGGCGCATCTGCGCGCCACTCTATCGGACAGCTGCGTCATCGAGCCGCTCCCCGACCGCGCGCTGATCGCGCTACAGGGGCCGAAGGCCTGTTCGGTACTGGCCCGGCTTTGCCCCGAAATATCAGCGATGCGGTTCATGGATACGGGGCCGCGTCGTATCGACGGCATCGACTGCTTCGTCTCGCGCTCGGGCTACACCGGCGAGGATGGCTTTGAGATTTCGGTTCCGGCCGAGCAGGCGGAAGGCTTCGCGAAAACCCTGCTGGCGAATGGCGACGTGATGCCGATCGGGCTCGGCGCGCGCGACAGCCTGCGGCTCGAGGCCGGGCTCTGCCTTTATGGCCACGACATCGACAGCTCGACGACGCCGGTCGAGGGCGCACTCGAATGGTCGATCCAGAAGAGCCGCCGCCCTGGCGGCGCCCGCGCCGGCGGTTTTCCCGGCGCCGACACGATTCTTGCGCAGCTCGAAAGAGGCGCGCCGCGCCGCCGCGTCGGGTTGAGGCCGGAGGGCCGCGCCCCGGTGCGCGAAGGCGCGCCGCTATTCGCCAATGAGACTTCATCCGAACAGATCGGCAAGGTCACCTCGGGCGGCTTCGGCCCCAGCCTGAATGCGCCGGTGGCGATGGGCTATCTGCCGGTTTCGCTCGCCGCCGCGGGCTCGCTGGTGTTCGCCGAATTGCGCGGAGCGCGGCTGCCGCTGCGGGTCGCCGCCATGCCCTTCGTTGCCAATACCTACAAGCGCTGAACTCGCAAACGCCAAAGGATCTGTCATGACGACGTTCTACACCACCGACCACGAATGGCTCCGGATCGAGGGCGACGTCGCCACCATCGGCGTCACCGACTATGCGCAGTCGCAGCTCGGCGACGTCGTGTTCGTCGAACTGCCGAAGGTCGGCCGCAGCCTGAAGAAGGCCGAAGCCGCCGCCGTGGTCGAATCGGTCAAGGCGGCCTCCGACGTCTACGCGCCGATTTCGGGCGAAGTGCTCGAGGTCAACGACGCGCTTGCCGCCGAGCCGGCGCTGGTGAACTCCGACGCCGCCGGCAAGGCGTGGTTTTTCAAGCTGAAGATCGCAGACAAGAGCGAACTCGGCGGCCTGATGGACGAGGCCGCTTACGCCAAGCACACCGCGTGAGCAGCGAGGGTATGAACATGAACGCGCCGCTTAAACCCACCGACGAGCCCGCCGCCACCTTCGTGCGCCGCCATATCGGCCCCTCGCCCCGCGACGTCAGCGCCATGCTGCAGACTGTGGGTGCCGACAGCATCTCAGGGCTGATGGCCGAAACCCTGCCGTCCTCGATCCGGCAGAAAGCGCCGCTCGATCTCGGCAACGCGCTGAGCGAAACCGAGGCGCTGGCGCATATGCGCGAGCTGGCTGCGCAGAACCAGATCTTCACCTCGCTGATCGGCCAAGGCTATTCGGGCACCATCCTGCCGGCGGTGATCCAGCGCAATATCCTGGAGAACCCGGCCTGGTACACGGCCTATACGCCGTATCAGCCGGAGATCAGCCAGGGCCGGCTGGAAGCCTTGTTCAATTTCCAGACCATGATCTGCGACCTCACCGGGCTCGATGTCGCCAACGCCTCGCTGCTCGATGAAGCCACCGCCGCGGCGGAAGCGATGGCGCTGGCCGAGCGCGCCGCGCAAGCCAAGGCAAAATCCTTCTTCGTCGATTCCGAGGTGCATCCGCAGACGCTGGCGGTGCTGCGCACCCGCGCCGAGCCGCTGGGCTGGAACCTGATCGTGGGCGATCCCGCGCTCGATCTCGACAAGGCCGAGGTGTTCGGTGCCCTGCTGCAGTATCCGGGCACGTCGGGCGCGGTGCGCGACCTGCGGCCGGCGATCGCGACAATTCGTGCCAAAGGCGCGCTGGCCGTGGTTGCCGCCGACCTTCTGGCGCTGACGCTGCTGGCTTCGCCGGGCGAACTCGGCGCCGATATCGCGATCGGATCGGCGCAGCGTTTTGGCGTGCCAATGGGCTATGGCGGCCCGCATGCCGCCTACATGGCGGTGCGCGACGGGCTCAAGCGCTCCTTGCCCGGCCGCCTTGTCGGCCTGTCGATCGATTCGCGAAAACAGCCGGCCTATCGCCTCGCGCTGCAGACCCGCGAGCAGCATATCCGGCGCGAGAAGGCGACCTCCAACATCTGCACCGCGCAGGTGCTGCTGGCGGTGATCGCCTCGATGTACGCGGTCTATCACGGCCCGGAAGGGTTGACCCACATCGCGCGCACGGTGCATCGCCGCACCGCGGTGCTGGCGGCCGGATTGCGCCAGCTCGGCTTTGCGCCGCAATCGGCCGCGTTCTTCGACACGGTGACGGTGGACGCCGGCAGCCGGCAAAGCGAGATCGTGGCACGCGCCTTGGCCGAAAAGATCAACCTGCGGATCGGCAGGGGAACCCTCGGGATCGCGCTGGACGAGACGACGACGGCCCGAGAGGTCGAGGCGGTGTGGCGCGCGTTCGGCGGCAAATTGGCTTATGCGGAGGTCGAGGCCGGCACGCGCGAGGCGCTGCCGTCCGAGCTGAAACGCGGAACCGGCTTCCTCGGCCATCCCGTGTTCAACACCCATCGCTCGGAGACCGAGCTGCTGCGCTACATGCGCAAACTTTCGGACCGCGATCTCGCGCTCGACCGCGCCATGATTCCGCTGGGCTCCTGCACCATGAAGCTCAACGCCACCTCGGAGATGATTCCGCTGACCTGGCCGGAATTCGGCGCGCTGCATCCGTTCGCGCCGGCCGACCAGGCCCAGGGCTATCACGCGTTGTTCAAGCAGCTGGAAAAGTGGCTGTGCGACATCACCGGCTATGACGCGATCTCGCTGCAGCCGAATTCCGGCGCCCAGGGCGAATATGCCGGGCTATTGGCGATCCGCGGCTACCATGCCGCGCGCGGCGAGCCGCACCGCAAGGTGTGCCTGATCCCCTCCTCGGCGCACGGCACCAACCCGGCCTCCGCCCATATGGTCGGCATGGAGGTCGTGGTGGTCGCCTGCGATGCCAGGGGCGATGTCGATGTCGACGATCTCCTCGCCAAGGCGGAAAAGCATTCGAAAGACCTCGCCGCCATCATGATCACCTACCCCTCCACCCACGGGGTGTTCGAGGAGCACATTCGCGACATCTGCGAGATCGTGCATGGCCATGGCGGACAGGTCTATCTCGACGGCGCCAACCTCAATGCCCAGGTCGGGCTGTCGCGGCCCGGCGATTACGGCGCCGATGTCAGCCATCTCAACCTGCACAAGACCTTCTGCATTCCGCATGGCGGCGGCGGCCCCGGCATGGGTCCAATCGGCGTCAAGGCGCATCTTGAGCCGTTCTTGCCCGGACATCCCTCAACCGGAGGCCGCGCACCGGTCGGACCGGTTTCGGCGGCGGCCTACGGCTCGGCCTCGATCCTGACCATCTCCTATATCTACATCCTGATGATGGGGGGCGAAGGCCTCACGCGGGCGACGGAGATCGCGATCCTCAACGCCAACTATATCGCCACCCGGCTGGACCCGCATTTTCCGGTGCTGTACCGCAACGTCAGGAGCCGGGTCGCCCATGAATGTATCGTCGATCCCAGGCCGCTGAAGGCATCGAGCGGGGTGACCGTCGACGACATCGCCAAGCGGCTGATCGACTACGGCTTCCATGCCCCGACCATGAGTTTTCCTGTGCCGGGCACCCTGATGATCGAGCCGACCGAATCCGAATCGAAGGCCGAGATCGACCGCTTCTGCGACGCCATGATCGCGATCCGGCAGGAGATCGCCGAAATCGAGAGCGGACGCTGGAAGGTCGAGGCCTCGCCGCTGCGCCACGCCCCGCACACCGTCCACGACATCGCCGATGACGGCTGGCAGCGGGCCTATTCCCGCGCCGAGGGATGCTTCCCGGCCGGAACCTCGCGATCCGACAAATACTGGTCGCCGGTCGGCCGGGTCGACAACGTCTATGGCGACCGCAATCTGGTGTGTTCGTGTCCGCCGGTGTCGGATTATGCAGAGGCTGCGGAGTGACGCGTTGTTAACGTCATTCGGGGATGGTGCGTAAAGCTTCGGATGTGCGACGCACATCCTGATGTCCCGAGACTTCGGGTCCGGACGACAGCTCACGCACTTAAAGTGCCACTTCACATGAGCGAATCCAGAGTCTCCGCTTTCGACTCTAAGCGCTTTTGGATTCTCGCTATTCCGAATCAATCGCGCGCACAAAAGCCGTGGACAGGAACCCATCCAAAAACAAAACGGGCGCTGGGGACGTCAGCAACTCAACGTCCTCAGCGCCCGATGATGTCGAACCTCAAGCCAGGCGACCCAAGTCCGATAAAACTCACTCCTCCGCCGGCTCCTCGCCTTCGGCGTCGCGCTCGGGGGAGCCGGCCAGAATCTGTTCGGCGATCAGGCCGGAGTTCTGGCGGATCGAGGCCTCGATCTTCGCGGTCATGTCGGGATTGGCCTTGAGGAAGGCCTTGGAGTTTTCGCGGCCCTGGCCGAGGCGCTGGCTGTCATAGGAGAACCAGGCGCCGGATTTTTCCACGATGCCGGCCTTGACGCCGAGGTCGAGG
>CALROE020000069.1:0-9441 GCA_943369715.1 Bradyrhizobium ivorense | reverse complement strand
GCGTGATCGACGATGTCGTGGTCAGCGGCTACGTCGAATCCGACCACGAAGTGTTCGGATTGTTCAGCGAAATGCACGCCTTCTGCTATCCGCTCGATGAAGGCCTCACCGCGCGGCGCTCCAGCATCCTCACCTGCGCGCAGTCCGGCCGGCCGCTGATCGTCACCGGCCCGACCCTGGAAGATGAATTCGACCATCACCCGCGCTTCCGGGAATTGATCAACCGCGGCGCCATCGTGCTGGTGGCGCGAGGAAGCGAGGACGAAGTCTATGCCGACCGGATCGCCTCGGCCCTGAAATGGCCGACGGTGCAGGCGCGGTTCGACTTCGACGGCTGGTGGCAGGACGTGGCGCAGGCCGTGCGCGCGCAGCTCGTCGTTCCCGGACGCGAGTGAATCGAGCGAACCCGGAAAGACGGCCGGAAGACGTCACGGCGGCCAACTCCAGTCTAGCGAACTCACGACACTATCTTCGAAGCCTTGTATTGATGGGGTTCGATGCCGATCGCCGCCAGAACACTGCCGACCGCCACTGTCATCGGATGCAGCGCGATCAGCGCCTTTTGTTCAGTAACCGCCAGCCGCCCGGCGCGAAACAGCGACAGCGGCAGCATCAGCAGCATCTTGGCCACGACCTTCAAACGCGCGCCCCGCGTCCGCGCCGCCTTGACCTCAATGTGATAGTTGATCGCGCCGATGCGCAGGCCCCGCAGCGCCAGCCAGGAAGGGCTGGTGCGGTTTGGCGGCACGGTCTCGGTGATCAGGGCTTCCGCCGCCCAGTAGAACTTCATTCCGGCCTGACGGCAGCGCACGAAATAGTCGGTATCGCCGCCGCCGAGAAAATTGAACCTGACATCGAAAGCGGGGTCGCCGAGCCGCTTGAATACCGCGCGCGTGATCAGGCAATTGCCGCAGCCGTAGATGATCGGCACCGCGCCGCTGTGATCGTAGGCGGGACGAAATGCCGGGTGGCGCCGAAGTCCGCGCTTGCCGGGGTCGTCGAAATTGGGCTGTACCGGCCCGCCGACCAGGTCGGCGCCGGAGGCTTCCGCGCTGCGCACCATCAGCTCGAGCCAGTCCGGTGAGGCAATCTCATCGTCGTCGATCATCAGGAAATGATCGGCGGTGGGAAACATTGTCATTGCGGTCTCAAACGCGGCATTGATCGCGTGGCAATTGCCTTGCTTCGGCTCGATCACGCACAGCCCGGGAAATCTGCCGGCGCGGAGAAACTCGGCGGCAACGGGCACGCTGCCGCAGCCGGCGGCATCGTTTTCGACAATGACGACCGCGAAACGGCGATCGGTGCGCTGGGCGGCGAGCGATTCCAGCGTCAGCCGCAGATGCTGCGGGCGGCGGAAGCTGGGGATGCAGACCACGATCCCGATCGAAGGATCGAGCGCGGGCGACACCGCCGCCAGCGCGCGAGGGGCGGAGGGCTTCATCTCAGGGACTCCCATCGGCCGGCATCCTGCGGTCTGAAAATCCTCATCATGATGCCTGCTCGCCGTTCGCTGGATAGCTCGTTCACGATGTCCCGGGACGGGAACCCGCCGACACATTGCGGCACAAGCGTCTCATTTTGACCGGCCGCGCAGCTGCGACGATGGTGCAACGACCGCCCCGGCTTCCCGCCGGGGGTCTCCGCAACCGTCTCAAGCAGCGTTTCAAATGCGGACACTGCGGACAGCGGGGCTGTACCGGGATTGCCAGGCTGCGCAGCATCGGCCGCGCCAATTCGAAAACTTTCCCGTTTGGTCATGTATCCCGGCGCTTTGCTTGCGGATTCAACGTCGCGCGACCGTCACTGCAACATCCGGTCCACATCCTGCGATGCGGCGACGGATGCATCGACGATGGTTACCGCGCATGAATTAACCCGCTCTTAACCAGTTCCGGAGCGCCGCTGGAACCCGCGGGACTGTCCGGCACCGATCTTGCTCATACGCTTCCCAAGGATACTGCCAAGGATATCGGCACTCGATGCCAAGAGCCATGAATGCCACTGCCAGAGAGACTTACGCGATGAACCCTGTAGCGCTGTTAACCCCAACATACGGGCGCGATCTGGAACTGTGCACCCTGCTCTGCGAGAGTGTCGACCGTCACGTCAAATCATTCTCGAAACACTATCTGCTGGTTCCGGACTGCGACCTGTCATTGTTCTCTCACTTCGAGAGCGAGCACAGGGTCGTGCTTCCCGCTTCGCAATTCCTGCCCGAATGGCTGCGGCCGCTGCCGCGCATCATTCAGCGCAAGCGCCGCCAGTTCTGGTGGTCGTTTCGCGCCAAGCCGGTGAGCGGCTGGCATGTGCAGCAGCTCATCAAGATTGCGGCCGCGATGTCGCTGCCGCACCAGCGATATTGCATCCTCGATTCCGACATCGTGTTCTTTCGCGACTTCGATCTGTCGCGCTTCAGATATCCGAACACCATTCCGCTTCTGAACATGCGTGACGAGGTCACTCAGGACCAGTTCCACCATGCGCGCTGGGTCGAGACCAGCCATGAACTGCTTGGCCTGTCTGCGCCATCGCTTCCGGCATCGGATTTCATCGGCCATATCATCTTCTGGGATCAGCAGACGACGCAGGCGATGGCCGCGAAGATCGAAGCGGTCACGGGCCTGGATTGGATCGAAGCGCTTTGCAGAACCCGCGATTTTTCGGAATATATGCTGTACGGCTATTTCGTCGAGAACGACGCGGGGTTCTCGGCCCGGCACACGCGCGCACCGCGCACCCAGTGCGTCAGCTATTGGGACAAGCCGAAACTCGACCGCGGCGAGTTGAACCAGCTGCTTCGCCGCGCCGACAAGGATGACGTCGCGTTCTCGGTCGCGTCCTTCTCGGGTACACCGGTAGAGACCATCCGCGCCGCGGTAGCGGAAAATGAAAATATCGCTGCTCACGCGCCCGTCCTCCCTCAGCAAGCTGCGGGGCTCGCCGCGCTATGCTGATCGGACAAGCCAGCATCAATCTGACCGCCAACGTGCTCTCGGCGCTGCTGGGGCTGTTGAGCGTGTTCATTTTTACGCGACTGTTCTCGCCGCACGATTACGGCGTCTATCTGCTTGGAATGGCGTTCGCGGCCGTCGTCAGCGTCTTCCTCGCGGGATGGTTTCGAAATCTCATCATGAGCCGGCACGCCCGGGATGACGGCACCGACGTTCGCGGCCTCGTCGTGAGCGGCTATCTCATCGGCTGTCTCGCCGCGCCGGCGGCCTATGGGCTGGGTCGCCTGGTCGGTCTCGACGCCATGGAAGCGCTGGCCGCGGTCGGACTGGCGGTCGCGATCGGGGTGTTTGAGCTGACGCAGGAGCTGGTTCGCGCCAAGCTGATGGTTGTCACCGCCATGAAGGCCACGCTGGTTCGCGCCGTGGCAGCCCTTTGCCTGGGTGTTGCCGCGGCCTTCCTCGGCAAGACCGGAATCCTCCTGCTGGTGTCATCGACGCTGGCCTATCTGCTCGCGGTCCTGGTCCAGCGCTCGGCCTGGCGCGGAACCGTTCTCAAACTCGACGGCGCCGGCCTTCTGAACGCGGCGAAGCAGGGCCTGCCGCTGACGCTGTCGCTCACCTTGCTCGCGATCTCCAGCGTTGCCGACCGTTTCATCATCGCCAATCTGACCAGCACTGCCGATGCGGCGCAATACGTCGCCGGTCTCGACCTGGTCCGACAGGCCGTGATGATGCCGGCGTTCAGCATCGCCGCCGCGTTCGTTCCGATGGCGATCCGGATCAACGCCAATAAGGGAACCGCCGCGGTGCAATCGCATCTCGGCGAATGCGTCGAATTGCTGCTGTGCGTGACACTGCCGGCATGCCTTGGCTTCGCGGTCATCTCTTCCCACATCGCCAACGTGGTGCTCGGCGCCGATTTCCGCGTGATTGCCGCGGAGACGATGCCGATCGTGGCCGGCGCCGTGATTTTCCAGATCCTGACGCAGCAATATCTGCACACCAGCTTCCTGCTGTCGGGCCGCAGTTCGTTCTATCTGATCAACACCGCGTCGATCATCGTGGTCAATGTCGCCCTGTCATACGCCCTGATCCGCGCCTACGGCACCATCGGCGCGGCCTGGGCCCGGCTTGGCGCCGATCTGTTCGGCTTCGTCTGCGCCCTGGTCCTCAGCCGCCGGGCCTTTCCGATCCCGTTTCCGCTCCGGCGGATCGCACCTTCTGTCATCGCCGCATTGATCATGGCGCTGCTGGTCGCTGCCGTCGACCGACGCCTGCAGGTTTCCGATCTGACCGCGTGCGTCGTCCTGTCAGGCGTCGGAATCGCCAGCTATGCGGCCCTGTGCTGGGTGCTCGACATCTCACGCGCCCGCAGCCGCCTGAAACGCGCGCTGGCTTTGTTCAGAACCAAATTCGCAAGCATCACGATCGGATAGAAACCAGTGAACAAGACCGTCACCATCGATTTCGCTCAAGCCGCTCCCACCGATGCCTACACGCCAGCGGCAGCTTCCGCACATCCGCAGTCGCTGCTCGACCTTCCGGCCGGCGAAGCCCGCGAAAGCCTGCTCGCCGTTCACAGTCTTCTCGGCGCCAGCCTGCCGCCGACCCCGCTTGCGATCTATGAGGCCGGCGGCGGCTCGACCAGCTTTCTACCGCTCGAGGTGCTGCGCCGCGCCCACGTCACCGTGGTCGACATCGACGAGGACCAGATCCGTAACAACGACTACGCGCAGGAAACCATCCTCGGCGACGTCCAGACCCACCGCTTCGCCCCCGGCAGCTTCGACCTCGTGATCTGCTACAACGTGATCGAGCATCTTCCCGACGTCGAGGCGGCGCTGATCCGGTTCTGCGAGTCGCTGAAGCAAGGCGGCCTGATCCTGATCGGCGCGCCGAACCCGAAATCGCTGTCCGGCGTCGTCACCAAATATTCCCCGCACTGGTTCCACGTCTGGTTCTACCGCCATGTGCGCGGCGACAAGAAGGCCGGCCTGCCCGGCCAGGCGCCGTTTCCGACGTTCTTCCACCCGCTGGTCACGCTCTCGAGACTCGAAACCTTCGCCGCGGCCCATGGCCTGCAAATGATCTACCGCAAGGAATATGAGAGCCCGCGCTATCCGGAGATGCGGGCGCGCAAGCCGGCCTTCGCCGCGCTGATCGATGCCGCAGCCTCGGTCATGAACTTTCTGCTTCCCGGTAAATTCGACGTGCGGCACGGCGATTATCACGTGATCCTGAGAAAGATCTGAACCATGAACGCGATATGGTCCGAAGCCAAAGCGAGAGTCAGCCATCGGCTGGCGACGCATTTGAGCGTCGAACCCTTCCGGCTGCTCAACGAAACCCCGATGGTCAGCTTTACCTTCGACGACATTCCGAAGAGCGCCGCCACGACAGGCGCAAAGCTGCTGGAGGACCACGACGCGCGCGGCACTTTCTATGTTTCGGGCGGGCTGGTGGGCACGGCATCGTCCGACTGGACGACCGTCGACGCCCAGGACATCGTCGATCTGCACCGCAATGGCCATGAGATCGGCTGCCACACCTTTTCCCATGCCCGGGCCTGCGACCTAAATGCGGAATCGCTGGCCGCGGAAATTGCCCAGAATCGCCGCTACCTGCGCGCGCTCGACCCCTCCATCAAGGTCGAGAACTTCGCCTATCCCTTCGGTTACGGGTCGTTCGGGCGCAAGGGCCAGCTCAAGCAGGCGTTCCAGTCCTGCCGCAGCATCGTGCCGGGCATCAACAGCGACACGGTGGACCTCCAGTTCCTGCGCGCGATGCCGCTGATCGACCACCGCATCGGCCGCGACGAAATCGAGCGCGCCTTCGACGAGGCGCAAATCTATAATGGTTGGTTAATCTTCTACACCCACGACGTCGCCGACCGACCCAGCGTGTATGGATGCTCGCCCGATCTGATGAACCATGCCTTGGAGGCGGCGTCGAGCCGCCGAATTCCGGTTCTGAACATGGCGGAGGCTCTGCTGTGCGCGGGCGTCTAAACGCTTTTTTTGCCATTTCAGTGAATAGTCCCTCACTGAGTATGGTTAATTTTTCCTGTTGCGTTTGTCCCGCGCCTGAGCTCCGCGCGCGTTGCGTAACGCGAAGAGTGACCCCTCAGCCGATGCGTGCGGCAGTTCGAATGAAAGCTGGGGACCATGCTCGTCTATGATCGACCGATGAATCAGACCGAACCCGCCGGACAGATGCGGCCGCGAATGCCGGCAGACTTCAGCGTACTGGAGTTCGCCCGCCTGCTGTGGCAGCGCAAGGTTGCGATCGCGAGCGCGGGCCTGATCTGCGCTTGCCTCGCCGTCATGATCGGCAAGAGCCTGACCCCGAAATATTCTGCAACCGCCCAGCTCTATGTCGATCCCAGGGAATTGCAACTGGTCGACCGCGAACTGACACCGCGCGCCCAGGACGTCTCCGGCCTCGCCATGGTGGTCGAAAGCCAGGCCCGGCTGATCACCTCGAACAGCGTGCTGCTGCAAGTGATCCAGGACACCGGACTCGACAAGGACCCGGAGTTCGGCGGCGGCAACGCAAAGGGCGCCGTCGCCTCGCTGCTCGGCCTGTTCGGGATCGACATCAAGCCCGCCGGCGACGTCAAGCTCGGCCAGATGGCGGCACTGGACACCCTGCTTCGGCACATCAACGTCAAGAAGACCGACCGCACCTTCATCGTCGACATCGACGTCTGGTCGTATGACCCGGCCAAGGCGGCGATGCTCGCCAACGCGATCTCCCGCGCCTATCTCGCTGAATCCAAGAAGTCGCAGGCGTCCGCCGCACGGCGGGCGACCAACGACCTGTCCGGACGGCTCAAGGAATTGCAGGAACGGCTGCGCAACGCCGAGAACACGCTGGCGACCTACAAGGCGCAGAACAATTTCGTCGGCACCCAGGACACGCTGATCTCCGACCAGCAGCTTTCCGCCAGCAACCAGCGGCTCGCCGCGGCGCGGGCGCTGACGCTCGACGCGCAGGCCAAATATGACCAGATCGAAGCCAGCCGCCGCGCATCGGCCGATGCCGGCGCCATTCCCGAGGCGCTGCAGTCTCCGACCGTCGCCAATCTGCGCGCGCAATATGCCGACGCGCGCAAGCGTCAGGCTGAACTGACCAGCGAGCTGGGGCCGCGGCATCCGGCCCTGCGCCAGGTCGAAAAGCAGGTCGACGACCTGCGCCGCAACATCAACGAGGAAGTCGACCGCTTCGCGCAGTCGGCCAGGAACGACCTGACCCGCGCCCGCGATTACGAAGCCTCGCTGAACAAGGCGCTGGAGACGCAAAAGCGCCAGAGCGTGCAGCTCAGCCAGGCTTCGGTGCGGCTGCGCGAACTCGAGCGCGAGGTGGAAGCCAGCCGCGACGTCTATCAATCCTTCCTCAAGCGCTCGCGCGAAACCGAGGAGCAGGAAAGCCTCAACACCTCGAGCGCCCGCATCATCGGCGAAGCCACCGTGCCGCAGCGGCGCACCTTCCCGCCGGCCATGAGCATGATCGGGATCCTCGGCTTCATGCTCGGCGCGTTCGCTGCTTCGGCCCTGACCATTGCAGCCAGCCGGCTATCGCCCGATGCCAGCGAGCCGCAACCGCTGCGTTCCGAGCCCAGGGCGCCGGCACCGCCTTCGAGGCCGGTGGCAGCCGAGCAGCCCCGGCAGCGGCATGAACCGGCGGCCCTCGCCGCGATCGAGAAGCCACTGATCGCGCGCCTGCAGGAATCCGATGTGGTGCGGACGCTCGGAGGCATTCTCGCCATCGGCGGCGTTCCCGACGTGGCGCGGATGGGCTGGCCGACGCTGCGCGCGGGCTTGCCCCAGACGATGTTCCTCAACGCCATGCGCGATATTCTCACGATCGCAGTACGCCGTTCGCCCGCCGCAGCGATGCCGGTGGTCGCCGTGATCGGCGCCGGCGACAATGACGATCGCAGCATCGCTGCGCTGAACATCGCGCTGGCCGCCGCGCGCGACGGCGTCAGCGTGCTGTTGATCGATGCCGACCACGCCACACACGCCATCTCGAACAAGGTAACCGGCCTCGGCAAGAGTGAGCCCAGCCGTCTCGGCTGGCTCAGCATCGGCACCAAGGCTTCCCGTGCGATCAAGACCGCCAACGGAATCTCGATCCTGCCCGTCATCAAGGGCAGCGACGCCAAGGCCACCGACGCCATCCGCAAGGCGATCGCGCAGGCGCGCTCCGCCGGCGGCTACGATCTTGTGATCCTCGACGGACCAGCGATGCCCTGGAGCACCGCCGACCGCAAGCTGCTCGACTCCGCCGACAGCCTCGTCGCCATCCTGCCCGTCAGCCTCGACATCAACGACGCCATGGAAGACATCATCACAGCCCTCGGCGACGCCGAACGCCAGTTGGTCGGCGTCGTCCTGAGCGAACTTCAACCCACGACCGTCAACCGTCAGCGAGAACAGCAATATGCTTGAACGTCGTGCAAATCCCATCGGGCGGGCCGCTACTGCGAGCGTGCCCCGGATTACACTGGGTGGTCTGCGGCTCGCCGTGCTCGATATCGAGCAAACCGCGAACTTCATGATCGAGATGGTGTTCCCGCAACGCCGGATCGACCGTCCGCTGTATCTGACCTCGGCCAATGGCGAGGTGCTGGCGCGCTGTTCGACCGAGCCGATGACCGACCGGCTGTTTCGCGCTGCCGACCTGATCAACGCCGACGGCCAGCCGCTGGTCACGGTGTCACGTTTCAGATCGTCGACGCCGCTGCCCGAGCGGGTCGCGACCACCGATCTGTTTCACACCGTCGCGCGCAAGGCCGCCGCGGCAGGGTTGACCTTCTATATGTTCGGCGCCGATGAAGCCGAGAACGCCGCCGCCGTCGCCAACGTCCGGAGAATGTATCCCGACCTGAAGATCGTCGGAAATTCCCACGGCTACCTGAAAGGCGACGCGCTCCGGGCCAAGGTCGACGAGATCAACGCACTGGCGCCGGACTATCTGTGGGTGGCGCTCGGCGTCCCCCATGAGCAGGCCTTTGTCGAGGAATTCACTTCGCGCCTGTCCAATGTCGGCGTCATCAAGACCTCAGGCGGATTGTTCAACTTCCTGTCCGGCAGCCGCGCCCGCGCGCCGCAATGGATGCAGACCATGGGGCTGGAATGGGCCTGGCGGATCTGGCTGGAGCCGCGCCGGCTGTTCTGGCGCTATCTCACCACCAATCCGCGTGCGCTCTACCTGCTGTTCAACAAGAGCCGGACGCCGGAGAGCTGAAGATGAGCGACCGCCCGGCCGTCCTGGTGACCGGCGGCGCCGGCTACATCGGCTCGCATTGCTGCAGGGCCCTGACGTTGGCCGGCTATCAACCCGTGGTTTTCGACAATTTCTCCACCGGCCATCGCCGCTTCGTCACCGGCCAGCTGGTGACCGGCGACCTCGCCGACAAGGCCGCGCTGGCGCGCGCCTTCGCGGAGCACGAAATCGTCGCGGTGATGCACTTCGCGGCATC
>CALROE020000068.1:0-9444 GCA_943369715.1 Bradyrhizobium ivorense | reverse complement strand
GCAATACAGGATCGCCTCGGCGACCTGCTCGCCCCACGCGGTCTGCTTGTAGGGCAGGATGAACAACAGATCGATATCGGATTCCGGCGCCATCAGGCCGCGGCCGTAGCCGCCGGTGGCGACCACCGCCATGCGCTCGGCGCCGGAGGGAACCGGCGAGCGATAGAGATGGCGGGTGGCGGCGGAATACAGGATGCGGATGATCTCGTCCTGCACGAAGCACAGCCGCTCGGCGCAGCGCCGCCCGTGCCGGTCCTTCAGCAGCACCGCCTGCGCCACCGCGCGGGCCTCGATCATTTCCGCTTTCAGCAGCTGCGCCATGGCGGCGCGAAAAACATCCTCGCGGCCGGCATGCTTGGCGGCGAGTTCGTCCACCGCCGCTGATATCCGCGGGGTATCAAAACGGTCGTCGATGTCGGGGCGGGGCTGGGTCACGAGATTGTCCATATCCTAACCCGATATCGGACCGCGCCGAATCTGTCACGGGAGATTCCCGCCCGATAACAGCAGGACCATGCTGCTTTGGCCCGGCTTTGGGCAAGGCTGTTCTCAACGACGCGCCATCGCAGTAGGTATTTTCTCGTTGACGCGCCCATTTAACTAATTGAAATAACACGGTGTTTTTAGCGTTTGGCGGGCGCCGCGCAGGTCGCACCGACACTACGCTGCTTTTCGATTTTATCCATCTCACCTCACGGAGACTCGACGATGTCCAGGATTTCACGGCGCGCACTGGCGGCCATCATCGCCGCCTCGGTGCTGGTGCCGGGCACAGCCTTCGCAGCCGATCCGCTCAAGGAAATTCGTCTGGACTGGGCGACCTACAATCCGGTCTCGATGATCCTCAAGCAGAAGGGTCTGCTGGAAAAGGAATTCGCCAGGGACGGCATCAGCGTCGTCTGGGTGCAATCGGCCGGCTCCAACAAGGCGCTCGAATTCCTCAATGCCGGCTCGATCGATTTCGGTTCCACCGCGGGCTCGGCGGCGCTGGTCGCCAGGATCAACGGCAACCCGATCAAGTCGATCTACGTCTATTCGCGCCCGGAATGGACCGCGCTGGTGACCTCGAAGGATTCGAAGATCGCGACCGTCGCCGACCTCAAGGGCAAGCGCGTCGCGGTGACCCGCGGCACCGACCCGCACATCTTCCTGGTGCGCGCGCTGCTCGATGCCGGCCTGAAGGGCAGCGACATCACGCCGGTGCTGCTGCAGCACGCCGACGGCAAGACCGCGCTGATCCGCGGCGACGTCGACGCGTGGGCCGGCCTCGATCCGATGATGGCGCAGGCCGAAGTCGAGGACGGCGCCAAACTGTTCTTCCGCAAGCCCGACGCCAACACCTGGGGCATCCTCAATGTGCGCGAGCAGTTTTTGAAGGATTATCCCGACGCCGTCCGCCGCGTGCTCGCTGTTTACGAAGAGGCACGCAAATATTCGCTGGCCAATTACGGCGACCTGAAGAAGGCCTTCATCGGCGTGACAAAGCTGCCGGAAGCTGTGGTCGACAAGCAGCTCAAGGAGCGCACCGAACTGACCCACAGCCGGATCGGCGCGCCGCAGCGCGCCTCCATCCTGGCCGCTGGCCTGGCGCTGCAGCAGGCCGGCGTGGTCGACGTCAAGGTCGACGTCAAGGCGACGGTAGATGCGCTGATCGACGATCAGGTCCCCCTGCCGACGAATTAGCACCGCTGTCGTCCCGGCCTCCGAGCCGGGACCCATACGCCGCGGCGGAGCGGTTTTGGTCGGTGGCTGAGACCTTCCCCTTGTTACAACGGCCGCAGCGTATGGGTCCCTGCGTTCGAAGGGACGACGCGTTGATGGTGCGCGTCGTCCCATTCGTTACCTTGCAATCCTGAGCGAGACGCGGTTTTGCTATGGCCATGACGCTGGACACGATCGCTGCCCCGAAGCCTGACACCATCGCGACGCCCGCGTCTCCCGGCCGCCTGCGCCGCTATGCGCGGCCGGCGCTCGGCCTGCTGCTGCCGGTCGGCCTCGCGGTAGGCTGGGAAATCGCCGTCGGGCAGGGCTGGTCCAATGGCCGACTGGTGCCGCCGCCGTCAAAACTGTTCGCGACCATCGTGGAACTGGCAGAGAGCGGCGAGCTCATCCGCCATATCACGGCGACGCTGAGCCGCGTCTTCGCCGGCTTTGGCCTCGGCGTGGTCGCGGGCACGCTGCTCGGTGCCGTCTCCGGCTATTGGGGCCTGGCGCGGCAATTGCTCGATCCCACCGTGCAGGCGCTGCGCGCCATTCCGTCGATCGCCTGGGTGCCGCTGTTCATCCTGTGGCTCGGCATTTTCGAAACTTCGAAAATCGCGCTGATCGCGGTCGGCGTGTTCTTCCCGGTCTATCTCGGCGTGATGGGCGCGATCCTGTCGGTCGATCGCAAGATCGTCGAGGTCGGCCGCACCTTCCGGCTCTCCGGTCCCGCGATGATCCGGCGCATTTTGCTGCCGGCGGTATTGCCGGCCTATGTGGTTTCGCTGCGGGTCGGGCTCGGGCTGGGCTGGATGTTCGTGGTCGCCGCCGAATTCATGGGCGCGTCGGAAGGCCTCGGCTATCTCCTGATCGACGGCCAGCAACTCGGCAAGCCTGCGCAGATCCTGGCGGCGATCGTGATTTTTGCCATTCTCGGCAAGACCACCGACTGGCTGATCGAGGTTGCCACCGCGCCATTGCTGCGCTGGCAGGATGCGTTCGGCCGCCACGGTGGAGCATCGTAATGCTCGCGCTCGATCGCATCGGAAAAGTCTATCCCAACGGCGTCAACGCGCTGGAGCGATTTTCCGCCGACATCCGGCTCGGCGAGATCGTCGCCATCATCGGTGGCTCCGGCTGCGGCAAGTCCACGCTGCTGCGCGCCATCGCCGGGCTCGACCGCGCCACCTCGGGCACGGTGACGCTCGACGATATCAGGATCACCGCGCCGCACGCCAAGATCGGCATCATCTTTCAGGAGCCGCGGCTGCTGCCCTGGCTCAGCGTCGCCGACAATATCGGTTTTGGTCTTTCGGATCTGCCGGCCACTGTCAGGCGCGAGAAGGTCGCAGGCGCGCTGGCGCGGGTCGGTCTATCCGACAAGGCGGATGCATGGCCGCGCGAACTCTCGGGCGGGCAGGCGCAGCGGGTGGCGATTGCGCGGGCCTTGGTGCCGCAGCCGGAAGTGCTGCTGCTCGACGAGCCGTTCTCCGCGCTCGACGCCTTCACGCGGCGCGACCTGCAGGATCATCTGCTCGACCTCTGGGCCGACACGCGGCCGACCTTGCTGCTGGTCACCCACGATGTCGACGAAGCCGTGGTGCTGGCCGACCGCGTGCTGGTGATGCGACCGCGGCCGGGCCGGCTGTTCGAGGAAATCAAGATCAACCTGGCGCGGCCGCGTGACCGCGCCTCGCCGCATTTCGACAATTTCAAGCGTCGGGTGTTGACGGCGCTGGATCGCTCGCTCGACCGCAGCGTGCCCGATACCGAGGCCAAATCAACCACTGGTGAAGCGATGTGGTGGTGACATCGGCGTCCCGAGCCGGTACATCCGATCCGCAAGACCATCCGGGAGAGAAAAAATGGACGCCGCCGAACTCCGCGCCACCCAGGCCCCGATCAAGGAACGCTACAAGTCCGATCCCAAGACCGCGATGATCAAGCTGACCGCCAGGGGCTCGATCGAGAATGAAGGCATCGCCTGCAAGGTCGAGACCGGCCGCGCGCTGGCGATTGCCGGCCTGCACCCGGCGACCGGCGGCTCCGGGCTGGAACTGTGCTCCGGCGACATGTTGCTGGAAGCCCTGGTCGCCTGCGCCGGCGTGACCCTGAAGTCGGTGGCGACCGCCATCGAAGTTCCCTTGAAAAAAGGCGATGTCACCGCCGAAGGCGATCTCGATTTTCGCGGCACGCTCGGCGTCGACAAGGAAGCGCCGGTCGGCTTTGCCGAAATCCGCCTGAAGTTCGAGGTCGACACCGACGCCCCGCAGGACAAGCTCGACCTGCTGCTGAAACTCACCGAACGCTATTGCGTGGTCTATCAGACCATCAAGAACGGCCCGAAGGTTTCGGTGTCGATGCAACGGGTGTGAGTCTGACGTCGTCCCTGCCTGGTGCGCAATTGCGCACAGGGCGCAGGGATCCACGCCGTGTCCTTGCGGTTCAAGAGCCGCCGTTCGACGACTTTCGCACCACACGAATAGCTGTGGTTATGGGTCTCTGCGTTCGCAGGGACGACAGGAAATGTCCCCCGAACTCGCCTTCCTCCTGACGCTCTTGCTGCGCATGGCGGTCACGGCTGCGTTCGTGGTGACGGCGTCCGTGATCACCGAGCGCTCCGGTCCGGTGATCGGCGCGCTGGTCGCCACGCTGCCGATTTCGGCGGGGCCGTCTTACGTGTTCCTCGCGCTCGACCATGATGCGGCGTTCATCGCCGAGGGCGCGCTGGCGAGCCTGCCGATCAACGCCGCGACGATCCTGCTGGGCCTCACCTATGTCGTGCTGGCGCAGCGCCACAATGCGGTGGTCAGCTGTCTCGGCGCGGTGGCGGTGTGGATCGCGCTGGCCTCGATCATCCGCTCGGTGCACTGGACGCTGGCCGGCGGCCTGCTCGTCAATGTCGTTGCCTTTGCGATCTGCGTGCCGCTGCTGCGGCGCTTCCGCCACGTCAGGATGCCGCTGATCACGCGCCGCTGGTATGACATCCCGCTGCGTGCTGCGCTGGTCGCCACCCTGGTGGCGACGGTGGTCACGGCATCGGGATGGGTCGGCCCCAAGGTCAGCGGCATCATCGCGCTGTTCCCGATCGTGTTCACCAGCATGATGCTGATCCTGCATCCGCGCATCGGTGGCCCGCCGACCGCCGCCGTGATCGCCAACAGCGCCGGCGGCTTGATGGGGCTGGGCATCGCGATCGCGATGATCAATGTCGTAGCCTTGCGGTTCGGTTCGGCGATCGGCCTCGGCGTGGCGCTGGCGATCTGCGTGAGCTGGAACCTTGCGCTGTGGTGGTGGAGCCGAAGGAAGCCCGTTCACTAAGCCCGTCATTCCGGGATGGTCCGAAGGACCAGACCGCAGGTGCGCACTGCGCACCGGGGAATCTCGAGGTTCCGGGTTCGATGCTTCCGCATCGCCCCGGAATGACGAGCGAGCTTCAGCCCTACGCCACAAGATTGGTGGTTACCCCTGCCGACAGACCCGCTAGATTGGCGGCGGGGGCAGAACTGGGGCGCGCGGTGGAGGGATTGTACAAGGTCGAATACGACATCAACAGCGGCTCCGGCCGCAGCGTGCTGTACGCCCATGACGGAGAGATGCTCGGCGGCAATACCGCATTCGCCCACTTCGGCAGCTACCAGGATGTGGGCGGCGAAATCATCGCCAGGCTCAGGACCCGGCGCCACAGCGCATCGCCGCACCACCGCTCGCTGGTCAGTTCCGACCAGGTCACCATCCGCATGCGCGGCAAGGCGGAGGGTCAACGCTATCGCTTCGCGGGTGAGGTGGTGGAGGATCCGGGCTCGGTGTTTCGCGCGGTCATGACGCCGCTCGGCAAGGAGGACGTTCCGCCACCCGGCGCGGTAGGCGACGGCGGCATCGTCAGCGGACTCTACTCGATCGACATCAGGATGCTGGACGGCATTGCCGGCGGCCATACCGGCGTGATGCTATTGCATGACGGCCGCATTCTCGGCGGCGACGCCTTCTTCTATTATCTCGGCGCCTACTCCTCGGCAAACGGCCGCTGGAAGGGTGAGTTCGTCAATCAGGAACACACCCCGGCGAAGAGCGAGCATCCGCTGTTCGGCGGATACGAGGTGGGCATCGGCTTCTCCGGCCGCTGCGATGCCACGGGCGCCGAAATAGAGGCAACCGCGCTGGCCGGCAAGCGCAGCATCCGCCTGGCCGCCACGTTGAAGCTGATCCAGCCGTTCGCCGGCCGCTGACGGTTGTTGCAGGCTCTATGCTTTGCTCAGTGGCTTCCCGGAGCGGTACGTTCTACTCCCTTATGGTGAGGAGCAGGCTGGCGGCGCCCTTGCGCCGTCAGCCTGCGTCTCGAACCATCGGGCACATCGCCCACTGCCATCCTTCGAGACGCCGCGCGAAGTGCGCGCGGGTCCTCAGGATGAGGGAAGCTACTGCTTCGGCAGCTTCGCCTTCAGCGCATAGAGCGCCTCCAGCGCATCGCGCGGTGACATTTCGTCGGGGTGCAATGCCTTCAGCGCTTCGATCAACTGCTCCGCCTCGCTCGGCGGTGCTGGTTCCGCGGCGGCGCGCGACGGCACCGCGAACAGCGGCAAATCGTCGACCAGCACACGCGCGGCCTGGCCGCGGTCCTGCGCCTCGAGTTTTGCCAGTACCGATTTGGCGCGCGCGATCACAGGCGCCGGGAGCCCTGCGAGTTTCGCCACCTGGATGCCGTAGGAGCGGTCGGCCGAGCCCGGCAACACTTCGTGCAGGAACACGACGTCGCCCTGCCATTCCTTGACCCGCACCGTGGCGTTGAACAGTCGCGGCAGCTTGGCCGAGAGCGCGGTGAGTTCATGGTAATGCGTGGCAAACAGCGCGCGGCAGCGATTGGCCTCGTGCAGATGCTCGATCGCCGCCCAAGCGATGGAAAGGCCATCGAACGTCGCAGTGCCGCGGCCGATCTCGTCCAGGATCACCAGCGAGCGCTCGCTGGCCTGATTGAGGATGACAGCGGTCTCCACCATCTCCACCATGAAGGTGGAGCGGCCGCGCGCCAGGTCATCGGCGGCGCCGACCCGCGAGAACAACCGATCGACGATGCCGATGCGGGCGCGCGTGGCCGGCACGAAACTGCCGGTCTGCGCCAGCAGCGCGATCAGCGCGTTCTGGCGCAGGAAAGTCGATTTGCCGGCCATGTTGGGGCCGGTGATCAGCCAGATCTGGCCGGACTTTTGGGCCGGTCCGGGCGACAGGTCGCAGGCATTGGCGATGAAGGGGTGGCCGTCGCGCTTCAGCGCCTGCTCGACCACCGGGTGCCGGCCGCCTTCGATCGCAAAGCCGAGCGAGCCATCGACTTCGGGCCGCACGTAATTGTCATCGATTGCGAGTTTGGCCAGCGCGGTCGCGACGTCGAGCAGCGCGAAGGCATGCGCGGCGGCGCGCAGATCGTCGCTGGCGGCCATCACCATCGCGGACAGCCGCTCGAAAATTTCCAGCTCCAGTCCGAGCGCGCGGTCGCCGGCATTGGCGATCTTGGCTTCGATCTCGCCGAGTTCCGAGGTGGTGAAACGTGTTTGCCCGGCCAGCGTCTGGCGATGGATGAAAGTCGCATTCAAGGGCGGCGACATCAATTTGTCGCCGTGCTGCGCGGTGACCTCGACGAAATAGCCGAGCACATTGTTGTGCCGGATTTTTAAGCCTTTGACGCCGGTATCGTCGGCGTAGCGCGCCTGCATCGCGGCGACGACCAGGCGCGAGGCATCGCGCAGATTGCGGGTCTCGTCGAGCGCGGCCTCATAGCCCTCGCGCACGAAACCGCCGTCGCGCTTGATCAATGGCAGTTGCTCGGCGAGCGCGCGCTCGAATTCGCGCGCGAGATCGCGGGGCGGGCGGCGCAGCGCCTCCATGATGGCAGCAATTTCCGGCGGCGGCGCTTCGAGTTGCCCCAGCCGCGCCAGCGCCGCATCGGCGGCCAGAATGCCGTCGCGCAGACCGGCGAGGTCGCGCGGGCCGCCGCGTCCGACCGATAGCCGCGCCAGCGCGCGCGACATGTCGGGTGCCGATCGCAACGTGGTCCTGAGGTCGTCGCGCGCGGCACTGTCTGCGACGAAGATGGCGATCGCATCCAGCCGCCGCGCAATTGCGGCGCTGTCGGTGAGCGGGGCCGCCAGCCGCTGTGCCAGCAGCCGCGATCCGGCCGGGGTTACGGTGCAATCGATGGCGTCAAGCAGCGAGCCGCGCCGCTCGCCGGCCAGCGTCCGCGTCAATTCCAGATTGGCGCGGGTGGCGGGGTCGATCGCCATCGTGGTGCCGGAAGCCTCGCGCGACGGCGGCGACAGCGGCGGGCGTTTTCCGACCTGGGTGCGGTCGATATAGGTGACGGCGGCGGCGGCAGCCGTGGCCTCCAGCCGCGACATCGCGCTGAGCCCGTCCATGGTGGCGACGGCGAAATAATCGCACAGTCGCCGCTCGGCGGTGGCGCTGTCGAACACGTCGCGGGTCAGCGGCGTCACCGCCGGCAATTCGCGCAAGGTCTGCCCCAGCTCGGGATCGCCATAGAGCGCGTCTGTGACGATGACTTCGTTGGGGTTGATCCGCGCCAGCGTGGCCGCGAGTTCGCCGGTGGCGCATTCCGTGACGATGAATTCGGCAGTGGAAATGTCGATCCAAGCGAGGCCGATGCGGTCGGTTCCCGCCGATCCGCGTGACCGCGCGATCGCCAGCAGATAATTGTTGGCCTTGGCGTCCAGCAAGGTGTCTTCGGTCAGCGTGCCCGGCGTCACCAGCCGCACCACGCCGCGGCGGACCACGCTCTTGTTGCCGCGTTTACGCGCCTCGGCCGGATTCTCCAGTTGCTCGCAGACCGCGACGCGATGGCCTGCCTCGATCAGGCGATGCAGATAGTCCTCGGAACGTTCCACCGGCACGCCGCACATCGCGATGTCAGCGCCCTGGTGCCTGCCGCGTTTGGTCAGGACGATGCCGAGTGCGCGGGACGCGATCTCGGCGTCTTCAAAGAACAACTCGTAAAAATCGCCCATCCGGTAGAACAGCAGCAGTCCGGGATGGGCGGCCTTGATTTCCAGATATTGTTCCATCATCGGCGAAACGCGCGCGGTGTCCTCCGCGGACATAGCGGGTTCGGCCGGAACGGGGATGGATTGCTGGATCGTCATTGCGGCGCAAACTACAAAATTTTGCCGCCCGGTCCTATCGGTTTGCCGCTGCAATGTGGGTTTTCCACGTTCTCCCCGGGACTCTTTTGTCGGGGCCGGGATCGGCATGCCTGACCTCACGCCAAAGCAGCGTCGGGACGGCAGCCCTCAATTGACCTGCCACGCCCGCGCTCCTAAAACTCGCCTTCAATTCAGTCGGGTGGCCACGTAAAACGCGGCATTCAGGGAGAGATTCAATGCGCGATGTGTTTGTTTGCGATGCCGTACGCACCCCGATCGGCCGCTTCGGCGGTTCATTGGCAAAGGTCCGCGCCGACGATCTGGCGGCGGTGCCGATCAAGGCGCTAATGGCGCGGCATCCCAGGCTCGACTGGGCCGCGGTCGACGAAGTCTATTTCGGCTGCGCCAACCAGGCCGGCGAGGACAACCGCAACGTGGCGCGGATGGCGCTGCTCTTGGCGGGCCTGCCCGAATCGATCCCCGGCCTCACGCTCAATCGGCTCTGCGCCTCCGGTCTCGACGCCGTTGGTGCCGCCGGCCGCGCGATCCGCGCCGGAGAGATCGATTTCGCCATTGCCGGGGGCGTCGAATCGAT
>CALROE020000067.1:0-9490 GCA_943369715.1 Bradyrhizobium ivorense | reverse complement strand
GCTTCCAGATCGGACGGCGCGATCTCGGCGCGCGGCGCGATGTGGCGCAGGTCGAGGCAGATGCCGGGCACGATGCACTTCTCCAGCGGATATTGGTCGATCGGAATCCCGGCCTTGCCGAAATGCCGGGGCGCGTCGATGTGGGTGCCGGCGTGGTCCGGCATCGAGATGAACATCGAGGCCAGCCCGTGCACATTGCCTGACTCGGCGAAGGAGTCTTCATGGCTTTTCCAGAGCCCGTGCATGACCGGCGGATGGCCCGGATAGCTCGGGGTGCGGTGGTAGAGTTCGCGGCTGAGATCGACAATCTTCACATCGGTACCCTCTTCGCCGGACTGGTCCGGCGGCGTTTCAGGACGGGCGTGAAAACTGGCGCTTTTCCGCGACCATCGCAAGATGGGCCGCCCGGCGCCGCTAGAGACATTTACGGATATAGGGCCGGTTGATTTCCCAGAGTTCGTCGAGCAGATGCCGCGCCGCATCCGCGGAATTGACGACGGGATCGATCAGCAGCGCCTGCAGCGCCATCTCCTTCGAGGCATGGACCGCCGCCTCGACCGCGAGCTGCTGCACGTTGACCTGAACCGTCATGAGCTTGGCGACCGCGTCGGGCAGCGGGCCCAGCGAAACCGGATGAATGCCAGCAATGTCAGCCATCACCGGAACTTCCACGGCGGCGCTGGCAGCAAGGTTTGGAATCGTTTTCTGATTGTAGACCACGCCGGATTCGATCAGCTGCTTGCGGTCATGCAGCACCGCCGCAATCACGGCAACCGCGCGTTCGCCCGATGGCGTCATCCACCACCATGGAATCTCCGCTTTTCCCGCCAGTACGTCGTCGATGGTTTTTTCCGTTTTCGCCCGCTCGCCTTCGTCCCATTCGAAATTGTAGCCGCCCTCGCCGGCCTCCCAGCCATACGCCATGTATTCGCCGACATGGCCGTCGCCGCAGCCGAGCCAGTAGCCGAAGGCCCGAAACAGGTTGCGCGACAGCGGCGAGACCTTCGGATCGTATTCCCTCTCCTTTTCGCGCAAGCGCGGATAGAGGTCGGCGCCGGTCGCGCGGTCGCGGATCTGCGTCAGGCACTGGAAGTGATTGAGGCCGGCACCCCACACCTCCACCTGTTCCGCGGGCAGCCCGAGAATGGCGGCGACCGCGTCGCGCGCCATGAAGATTCCGTGGCACAGGCCGATGGTCCGGATGCGGCTGTATTGCCCGAGCGCCAGCACGATGCGGCTTTCCGGATTGGAGAAATTGATGAACAGCGCCTGCGGGCAGCGCCGCTCCATCTCGCGCACGAAATCGAAAACCATCGGCAGGGTGCGCAGGGTGAAGAACAGCCCGCCCGGGCCGCCATTCTCGCCCAGGGTATGGCGGATGCCATATTTGCGCGGCACCTCCCAGTCGAGCTTCCAGAGCCGGTTGCGGTCGATAACGGTCGAGTGGATGACGAATCCTGCGCCGTCGAGCGCGGCCCGCCAGTCGGTGCTGGACTCGATCTTCAACCCCGCGCCCGATTTGTCGTTGAGCAGTTTGGCCAGCCGCTCGGCCCGCGCCAGCCGGTCGGCATTCCTGCCGACCAGCACCAGGGTGCTGCCGGCCAGATCATGGCTGGAGAACAGATCCCGGAACATGCTGATGCCGAACGAGGCACTGCTGGCGCCGAGAAAGACGATCTTGGTCGTCGCCGTCATGTTCGCTTCCCCCAGCCCTGAACTGCCGGCCTTTCAGACCGTTCCAATTGATACGTAGGACACAAGGCAGGAACGTCGGCTTGATCCAGATCAGCTGTGAAACTTCAGCCCGTCGACGATCTTGTCAATCACTTTGCGCTCGGCGCGCATGGCCAGCCCGACCAGATTGAGCTCGGCGCGGATCACCACCCTCACCGCCTCGCGGTTGGCGGCGTCGTGGGTGGTCTTGAACATGTCCTCGGTATAGACGGCCGGCTTGACGTTGCGCGCCAGCGCGCGCTCCAGCGCGCGGGAAAGCTGCGGCCGGTCGGCGCCGTAGATCAGGATCGGCTGGCCGATCAACGAGAGATACTGTGTGCCCGAGCCGTCGACATAAGGCTCGCCGATGCATTCGGGAAAGGCCGCAGCAATACCCGAGGTCAGGAACGCCGCGACGTTCAGCTTCTGCCACGCATCGAGATCGGTCCGGATCACGACCGCGATCTTGGTGTCGAATTGCATGGAGAATTGAGCCAACAATTGAGATTCGGGATTTGTTGTTGAAGCCTAGCTTCAATGTTTCGACAACGGAAGTGCGCCCCCTCTCCCTTAGGGAGAGGGTTGGGGTGAGGGGTTACGGTCTATCGTTGGGCCTTAACACCTCACCCGGATCGCATCTGACGATGCGATCCGACCTCTCCCGATGGGAGAGGTGAAGGGGAGCACGTCCTCAAGTGATGGGCTACCCCTTGGCGTCGCAGGCCCAGGCGCGGATCACGCATTCCTTGCCGCCGAATTCGTAGCATTTCCTGGTCGCGGCGTTGAGCGAACTCGAAATCTTCGGCTTGACCGCGTAGCCATGGGCGCCACAGGGGTTTGCCATGTCGACCGCCAAGGCCGCACAGGCACGCTTCATGGTCACCGCGGTGCACTCGCCCTTGCACTGTTTCAATGCCGCGGCGCGGGCGGCGGCTTCCTCCGGATAGTCGTAGGCCTGGCCATAGGCACCGCATTTGCCGACCGCGAAGGCGCCGGCCGCCCAGCTTTCGGTGGCGAAGCGCGTCGCGCCGACCAGCAGGGTCAGCGCCACAATGAACAGCGCACGGCGTTGCGCAACGACAGTCGAAACGATCAAGGTCCCCTCCCCCGAGGCAATCCGGCGGAATCTATCCGGGGGACGTTTCAACTTGGTGAACGAGAGGTTGAATTTGCGGTTCGTAGGGGGTGCGGTTACCCCCGCTGCGCGTCTTCCAGGGCCTGCGGGGTGTCGATGTCGAGGAACGCGCCGCGGCCCTCGACCGGGACTTCGGCCACCGCCTCGCTATGCCTGGCGATCAAATGGCGGGCGCCGATGTCGCCGTCCAGCGTCATCAATTCGTTGAAGAAACGGCGCGACCACAGCACCGGATTGCCGCGCCTGCCGTCGCTGACGGGCACCGCGATCAGGCTGCCGCGGTCGGGCGCGAAGGTCTCGATCAGGCGGTCGATCAGGTCGGCCGAGATCAACGGCATGTCGCCGAGACAGATCACCGCGCCGTCGGCATCGGGCGGCACCGCCGCGATACCTGATTTCACCGAGCTGGCGAGACCCCCGGCGAAATCCGGATTGCGCACGAATTTTACCTTCAGGCCGCTCAAGGCCTGCTCGACCTGCTCGGCCTGATGGCCGGTCACGACCACCACGCCGGACGCCTTCGAGGCCAGCGCCTGCTCGGTCACGGTCCGCACCAGCGTCTTGCCGCCGAGTTCGGCCAGCAGCTTGTTGGGGCCGCCCATCCGGGTGGAACGTCCGGCCGCGAGGATGATCGCGGCCACGTTGCAGTTGCCATCCGGGCCGACAGGTGCGCGCGGCTGCGGCCGGGTCACGATTTCCATCAGGAGACCGCCGACGCCCATGCCGGTGAGTTCGGCGCGGGTGACCTTGAGGCCGGCCAAGAGGCGCATCAGCACCCAGTCAAACCCGTTCTCCACCGGCGAGCGCGCGCAGCCGGGCGCGCCCAGCACCGGCACGCCGCCGGCATTGCCGATCAGCAGCAGATTGCCGGGATCGACCGGCATGCCGAAATGTTCGATAGCGCCGCCAATGTCCGTGATAGCCGCCGGAATCACGTCGCGCCGGTCGGCAATCGCGGACGCGCCGAACACGATCACGAGTTCGGCGCCGAGCCCGAGCAATTCCCTGATTGCAGCCGCCAGCGCCGTCTCATCATGCGGCACGCGGCGCTCGGCCATGATGGCAGCGCCGGCGGGCGCCAGCCGCTCCGCGGTGACCCGCAGTGTCTTCTCGATCACCTTCGGCGCCAGCCCCGGCAGCAGGGTCGAGACGATGCCGACCCTCTTGATCACATAGGGCGCGATCCGCAGCCCGCCGCCGCTGGCCGCCGCCACCGCCGCATCGCGCAGCGCCGCTTCGACGCCGAACGGAATGATCTTGACCGTGGCGATCATCTCGCCTTCCACCACCGGCTTGAAGGCGGCGAGCGTGGCGAAGGTGATGGCTTCGTCGACGGCGTTGATGCGGTCGACCTTGGCGCGGTCCACCACCAGCACGCCGGCTTTGGCGGCGAACAGATTGGCGCGGCCGGTAAACGCGCGCTCGACATTGACGCCATCGCCGGCGACCGCCTGCGCGATGCTGGCGGCGGCGACGTCTTCGGAGACATCGCCGGGCTCCAGCCGCACCACGACGATTTCCTTGACGCCGGCCTTGTCGAGCGCGGCGACCTCGGCTGCGCCGACCGTGGTGCCCTTCTTCAGCACCAGCGATCCCTGACGCAGGGTGTGGACGGTGACGCCGCCGACCGCGTCGGCCGGGCTGGCGGGACCGAATTTCATGCCGCCTGTTCTTTTTCTTGTGTCGGCAGCCGCAGCTGCGCGGTGATCTCGGCCATGATCGAGACCGCGATCTCGGAAGGCGACACCGCGCCGATCGCAAGCCCGATCGGGGCGCGAATGCGGGCGATATCGCTGTCCTTGGCGCCCTGCGCCTTCAACCGTTCGACGCGCTTGGCGTGAGTCTTTCGCGAGCCGAGCGCGCCGATATAGAAGCAGTCGCGCGCGAAGGCATGCAACAGCGCCGGGTCGTCGATCTTGGGATCATGCGTCAGCGCCACGAACGCCGTGTAGTGATCGATCTTGAGCGGCGGCAGCGCCACATCGGGCCATTCCGCGATCAAGGGGACATCCGGAAACCGCTCCGGGCTGGCAAACGCCGTGCGCGGATCCACCACCGTCACGTCGTAGTCCAGCGAGCGCGCCAGCGGCGCCAGCGCCTGGCTGATATGAACCGCGCCGACGATCACGAGTTTTGCGGTCGGCGCATAGACATTGAGAAACAGTTTCTTGCCGCCGACCTCGATGGTGCCGCTCTTGCCCATGCGCAACTGCTTTGAGAGTTCGGCGCGCAGCGGGTCGGCGGCGATGTCGGCGGCCTTGACCAGCCGCTGCTCACCATTGTCGGTATCGGTGACGACGATGACCGGCCGGCGCGCGGCGCGCTCGACATTCACGGCTTTGAGGGTTTCGAGTTTCACGACTGGCCGACTTTCTCGACGAAGACCCGGATCGTGCCGCCGCAGGACAGCCCGACATTCCAGGCGGTCTCGTCGGCGACGCCGAACTCCAGCATCTTCGGCTTGCCGCTGGCGATCACATCCAGCGCCTCGGTAACGACGGCGCCCTCGACACAGCCGCCGGACACCGAGCCCAGAAACGTGCCGTCATCGTTGATGACGAGGCTGGAGCCCGCCGGCCGCGGCGCCGAGCCCCAGGTCTCGACCACGGTCGCCAGTGCCACGCCGTGGCCGGCCTTCTGCCAGTCCTCAGCAGCTTTCAGAATGTCTTCGTCGCGATTGAGCATGGGAGCCTCTTTCAAGCTGCGGTTCGAATCAGGCTGCGGTGGTGCGGTGGCGGCGCCGAGGACAGCGCCGCGATCAGTCCCTCGATCGAACTCAAATTATGTACCGGGCGGAATTCGTCAACATGCGGCAACATCATTTTGATGCCCTGGGCCTTGGCTTCGAAGCCGCCGAAACGCAGCAGCGGATTGAGCCAGATCAGGCGGCGGCAGGACCGGTGCAGCCGGTCCATCTCGAACGCCAGTTTGGCATCGGCCTCGCGTTCCAGCCCGTCGGAGATCAAGAGCACGATGGCGCCCTGCCCGAGCACGCGGCGGCCCCATAATTTGTTGAAGGAGTGCAGCGAGGTGCCGATGCGGGTGCCGCCGGCCCAGTCCTCCACCGTGGAGGAACAGCTCGCCAGCGCCTCGTCGGGGTCGCGCGCCCGCAAAGACCGCGTCACATTGGTCAGCCGGGTGCCGAACAGGAACACCGAGACGCGTTTGCGGGCGTCGGTGATGGCGTGCAGGAAATGCAGGAACAGCCGCGTATACTCGCTCATCGATCCCGAGATATCGAGCAGCGCCACGATCGGCGCCGGCTTGTCGATCCGTCCCAGCCTGTGGATGTCGATGATGTCGCCGCCGGTGCGCAAGGATCCGCGCAGGGTGCGGCGCATGTCGAGCCGCAGGCCGCGCGCGTCGGGCTGGTAGCGGCGGGTGCGCAACTCGGCCTGCGGCAGCTTCATCTGGGCGATGGCGCGGGTGACCTGGGCGATCTCGGCAGCACTCATCTGCGCGAAATCCTTTTTCTGCAGGATTTCCTTGTCGGACACCGACAGCCGCAGCTCCTGCTCCTGGGCCTGCGGCATCTCGGTGGTCTGCGGCTGCGACAGCGCTTCCTGGACCCGGCGCGACGCCGGCGGCGGCTTCTTTTTGGCGTGATCGGGCAGCGGCACCGAATCCAGCATGTGCTTCCATTCCTCCGCGGCGCGGAAGAACAGGTCGAACGCCTGGGCAAAGATCAGCGCGTGTTCGTGACGCTTGACGAAGATGGCTTCCAGCGTGGTGAAGACGTCGGCGCGGTTGCCGATCTCGATCACCTGCAGCGCGTTCAGCGCATCGATCACGGCGCCGGGACCGACCGGAATCCCCGCGGCGCGCAACGCTCGGGCAAAGCCGACGACGTTGTCCGCCATTTGGCCGGTCGGGGGATTGAGATGATCGATGGGCATGGGATAGTCCGGTTGTAACCTCGTCATTCCGGGGCGCGCGCAACGCGCACCCGGAATCTCGCACGGCAACCTCTGGATTCCGGGTTCGCTCGTTTCACGAGCGCCCCGGAATGACGGGCGTTGCTAGTTCTCGCTCGTCGCTTCCTTCAAGACCTTCGCCAGCGTGTCGCCCTGCATCCGCGCGATGTCGTCCTGGTACTTCAGCAGCGCGCCGAGGGTGTCGCCGACCACCTGCGGGGTCAGCGATCGCGCGTCGAGTTCGGTGAGCGCCGTGGCCCAGTCGATGGTTTCGGCGACGCCGGGCGACTTGTAGAAATCCTGGTCGCGCAGCGCCTGTACGAAGCGGACGACCTGCTGCGACAGTTTCGCGGAGATGCCGGGCACCCGAGACTTGACGATCGCCAGCTCGCGCTCGGCATTGGGATAATCCACCCAGTGATAGAGGCAGCGGCGTTTCAGCGCGTCGTGAATTTCGCGGGTGCGGTTCGAGGTGATGATAACGATCGGCGGATGCGGCGCCTTGATGGTGCCGAATTCAGGAATCGTCACCTGGAAGTCCGAGAGAATCTCCAGCAGATACGCCTCGAACGCCTCGTCGGCGCGGTCGAGCTCGTCGATCAGCAGCACCGGCGGGCCGGCCACGTCGGGCTCCAGCGCCTGCAGCAGCGGCCGCTTGATCAGATAGCGCTCGGCGAAGATGTCGCTGGACAGCTGGTCGCGGTCGGTATCGCCGGCGGCTTCGGCGAGCCGGATCGCGATCATCTGCGCGGCGCTGTTCCACTCATAGACCGAGGACGCGACGTCGAGGCCTTCATAGCATTGCAGCCGGATCAGCTTGCGCCCCAGGGCTGCCGACAGCACTTTGGCAATTTCGGTCTTGCCGACGCCGGCCTCGCCTTCGAGGAACAGCGGCCGTCCCATCCGCAAGGACAGATAGGTCACCGTCGCCAGCGAACGCTCCGCGAGGTAGCCGCGCGAGGTCAAGAGTTCGAGCATCGCGTCGACGGAAGTTGGCAGCGCCGTTGCGGTCATGTGAGAACCAGCCTTTGCAGAGCCAGCCTTGATGCGTCAGGCAACGGAAACATCAGGCTTTGCGGTCGCGGCTTCGACGGCGCGGCGCGCCAGCACCGCGATCAGATGGGCGCGGTATTCGGCGCTGCCGTGCAGGTCGCCGTTCAGGCCGTCTGATGGCACCGTCATGCCATCGAGCGCCTTCGGCGAGAAGCGCTTCTTGAGGGCTTCCTCGAACGCGGTGACGCGGAACACGCCTTCGGAGCCGGCGCCGGTGACGGCGACGCGGACATCCGACGGACGCTTGGCGACGAACACCCCGACCAGCGCGTAGCGCGAGGCCTGGTTGCGGAACTTGATATAGGCGGCCTTCTTCGGCACCGGGAACATCACCTTGGTGATGATCTCGTCGCTTTCCAGCGAAGTCGTGAACAGCCCCTGAAAGAATTCTTCCGGCTTGAGGCGGCGCTTGTTGGTGACGATGGTGGCGCCGAGCGCGAGGCAGGCCGCGGGATAATCGGCGGTGGGATCGTTGTTGGCGAGCGAGCCGCCGATGGTGCCCTTGTGGCGCACCGCGGGATCGCCGATCAGGCCGGCGAGTTCGGCCAGCGCCGGGATCGCCTCGCCGACGATGGCGGAGGTCGCCACCGCATGATGGGTGGCGGTGGCGCCGATCACCAGCGAACGGCCTTTCATCTCGATGCCATCAAGCCCTTCGATATGGCTGAGGTCGACCAGATGCGGCGGGCTGGCCAGCCGCTGCTTCATGACCGGCAGCAGCGTGTGGCCGCCGGCGATCACCTTGGCATCTTCATTCTTCAGCAGCAGATTGGCAGCCTGCCGAACCGTCGCCGGACGATGATATCTAAATTCGTACATGAGAGTTTCCTGATCGCCGTGCGTTACGCGAGGTCGGATTTCGCCATCGCCTTGGCGCCGGCAGCGATCGATTGAACGATGTTCTGATAACCGGTGCAGCGGCACAGATTACCTTCGAGCTCCTCGCGGATGGTATGGTCCGAGAGATCGTTGCCCTTGCGATGGACCAGGTCGACCGCGGTCATGATCATGCCGGGGGTGCAGAATCCGCATTGCAGGCCATGGTGCTCGCGGAAGGCCTCCTGCATCGGATGCAGCGGCGCGCCGTCGGCGGCCAGGCCTTCGATGGTCCTGACCTCATGGCCGTCGGCCATGACAGCCAGCGTGGTGCAGGCCTTGACCGCCTTGCCGTCGAGATGCACGACGCAGGCGCCGCATTGCGAGGTGTCGCAGCCGACATGGGTGCCGGTCAGGCGCAGATTCTCGCGCAGGAACTGCACCAGCAGGGTGCGGGGGTCGATATTGGCGTTGACGGGATTGCCGTTCACAATAAGCGAGATCTTGGCCATTCAGCACTCTCTTCATCTGCGCTGCTGCATTGCACAGCGGCGCAGTCATTAAAATCATTCCAAAACCATAATATGGGCCATCCCGGCAATGAGCAACCTCACCTTGGGCATGGCCTGATATGACTTGCGATGCTCTTCTATCCCCTCCCCCCGCGCGCCCGGGCGCGTGGTGGGGTGGGGTCGGGGGTGGGGGGTCTATCAGTGCATTCGACTGCCAGCGAGTTTGCTGAGGCGCCCCCCACCCCCGCCCCCACCCCCGCCCCCTCCCCGCCGCTTCGCCCGCCTTCGCCGAGTGGCTTCGGCGGGCGCAGCGGGTGGAGGGGAGAAGAAAGTGCTAGCCCTGCACT
>CALROE020000066.1:0-9519 GCA_943369715.1 Bradyrhizobium ivorense | reverse complement strand
TCCGGTTGAATTTTAGTCTGGCTGAGGTTAGGTGCGGTGTTGCACGATCCACCGGAATTTTCACGCATCCCGATATTCAGACCGAACATGCAAGATGCCTGGCAGCAACAGCAGACAGAAATGTTGGGGCTGTCCATCGTCGTTCCCTGCTTCAACGAGGAACTTGGCCTCGCCGAACTGGTCCGGCGCTGCAGTGAAAGCGCGGTATCGGCGGTCGGCGACAGCTATGAACTGATCCTGGTTGACGACGGTTCAACCGACGGCACCTGGGCCGCGATTACGGCTCAAATCGCCCGCTATCCAAATATTGTCGCCGTCAAGCTTTCCCGAAACTACGGTCACCAGATCGCGTTGACGGCGGGACTGTCGGCTGTCCGGGGCAAGGTCGTTTTTGTCATCGACGCCGATTTGCAGGATCCGCCGGAACTGCTCAGCGGCATGCTCGAGGCAATGAACAAGAACGCCGCCGACGTCGTCTATGGACAGCGCCGCAGCCGCGCCGGGGAAACCTGGTTCAAGACCTTCGCGGCCAGCTTGTTCTATCGAATTCTCGAGCGATCGACCGATGTGCTAATTCCCGTTGACGCCGGGGATTTCAGGCTGATGTCCCGACGGATCTCCGATATCATCGCGCAGATGCCCGAGCGCGATCGCTTCATCCGCGGAATGGTCGCTTCGGTCGGATTCAAGCAGATCGCGTTTCCTTACGACCGGCAGCAGCGCTATGCCGGATCGACCAAGTATCCTCTCGCCAAAATGATCGGCTTCGCGACCGATGCGTTTCTCGGCTATTCCATGATCCTGCTTCGGCTGTCTTCGATTGCCGCCATCGGGATGTTGTTCGCGCTGATCGGCGTCGCGGCGTATTCGATCTATGCTTGGCTCTATCTGGAAGTGGTGCCGGGATGGACCAGCATCATGATCTCGGTGATCGTGGTCTCGTTCTTCCAGCTGGTCACGCTGAGCGTGATCGGCGAGTATGTCGGGCGCATCTATCTTAGCACCAAGAACCGGCCGCTGTTCATCATCGACTCCGTCGAACGCAGCTCCCGGCAATGAGCGAGCTGCACGAATATACCGAGGAATTCTTCGAGTATATCGAGCGGGGATCGACCGCCTCGGCACGACACTTCAGTGCGTTCATGACTCCGCTGCTCGACGTCAGCTCGATACTGGATGTCGGCTGCGGGCGGGGAGCCTGGCTGCGGGAGTGGCGCAACGCTGGCGTGAAGGTTGTTCATGGAGCCGATGGCCCCTACGTCCGGCGGGAATCGCTGCTGATCCCCGCGGAAGATTTCACCGCCGTCGATCTCTCGCAGAAATTCGATCTCGGGCGGCGCTACGATCTGGTCAGCAGCCTGGAGGTCGCGGAGCATCTGCCGCCCTCCGCATCGGAAGCTTTCATCTCCTCGTTGGTGGCGCACGCCGATCTGGTCCTGTTCTCCGCCGCAACGCGCGGACAGGGTGGCGAAAATCACATCAACGAACGGCCACTGTGGTACTGGCAGGATATGTTTGCCGAACACGGCTATGTGGCCTTCGACGCTATTCGTCCGCAGTTTCGAGACGACGCCCGGGTCGAGCCGTGGTACAGGTTCAATTCAATCCTGTACGCAAGTCCGGCCCGTATCGCCACTCTCCCTCCGTCGGTTCTCGCGACGCGCGTTCAGGGAAATCGGGTCAGGGAGATCGGAGACCTGAGATGGCAGGTTCGGCGTTCCCTGCTTCGATTTCTTCCCAACCGGACTGTCACGATGCTCTCGAAATGGAACTACCGGCGCCTGAACAAGGCGTACCGGGCCGGGAAAAAATTGATCGATGCTGGCTAGCCGGATTGGGAAGAAGGCGCAATTTGTGTTTCAGCTAGCGAGTAAATTTCCAGGATCCAACCGCTATCATCTTCCGACAAACAGCCGGGCGTTGTTTGGCATTATCGTCGGCCTGTCCTTCCTGATTGCATTTGCGCTGACGGGAAACCAGATTCTCTTCGCGAACTGGGGACTGGTGGACGACTGGGAGCCCTTCGCCTGGCTCGGGCCGGATATGAAACTCCGGTTCAGCGATATCTGGAATATGGTTCTCACCAAGACCGAAGTCGGTGTGCCCACGGGACGGTTTCGTCCCGGCTATTATTTCCTCAAGGCGGCCGAGATGGCGACCTGGGGTACCAACGTTCACCTCTGGTACTTGTTTCGTACGCTCGAATTCACCGTGTTCATTGCATCGGTCTGGTGGATCACCAGCCGGTTTGTCGGAGTGGGGCTTGGCGCGGTCCTGTTGATTCCGATGCTGGCCATGCCGTTCTGGGCCGACGTATGGGCCCGGCTGGGCCCGTCGGAAGCCTATGGCAGCGGCGCAGTCGGAATACTGCTGTTGGGGGCTTACGCTGTCTTCGCCGGCCAGAGCCCTGGCCTTCGGGCCACCGGTGCGGCCGCCATCGCCATCGCCACGATCATCCTGGTGGGCGTCAAGGAAACCTTCGCTCCATTCGCGGGATTGGGCGTCGCACTGCTGGCGGTTGCCTGCGCGCGACGGCTTCTGTCATTGCCGTTGGCCGGCGCGCTCGTCGCCGTCATTTGCGTCGTCTGCGGCGCCATCATCCTCACCATAAAAAGGGGAATGAGCGGCGCTGACGCAGGCTTGTTCGAGCTTTCCCAGTTGCTGAAGATCGCAACATCGAGCCTGTTGCATGCGATATCGTTCTGGGGACCGGTGTATCTGGTGGCGGGCCTGGCGCTCGCGTGGGTCGAACGATCGCGCGGGAAAGACCTGCGACGATGGGCGACCGCATCGTCCGCGGTGGCCGCCTTGGTTGTTTTCCTTGTCGCCATGTATGTTTCGCAATGCATCGCCTATCGCAGCGAGCTTCCCCTGAACATGCGATATGATTTTCCGGGGGCGCTGTTCGTACCGCTCAATTACTGCCTGCTGGCGTGTTACGTGGCCTATATGGCACGACCGTATTTCCCGCCTTCGTTGAACTGGACCGTGACGATTGCCGTGATTCTGTCGGGTTACCTCCTGATTCCGAAAACGGCTGGCCAGTTTCGTCCCATGGCGCTGCCGAAAGCGGCGAAGGAGAATATCCGCAAGACAGACCGTTTTTTTGTTGAATTGCAGTCAATCGTTGCGGCGGCCAGGAACGCGCCCGCGCGTCCGATCATTCTCGAGACACACGAGCCATGGTCCTGGTCCTATGAACCGATCTTTTCGCTGGCAACCTACTTCGAAGCGCTGGGCGCGAAAAATCCCGTTTCGATCCGCATGCATCCCAACGACCGCTTCACCGGCGACCCGGATGAGGGGCTGAAGAAAAGCATGGCCAAGCTTCAGGATCAGGGCAGTGCAGTGCTTGCTCCGTTAGCCACCAGCTTGGCGAATATGAAAGACGGCTGCATCAGCGTCGGGATCAATGGCCCGCCGGCAGCCGAATGCACCGGCTTCACCATTAAAACCGAATAGAATGCCGAACCTGCCGCGCATCAAGCTTGGGTTGCACGGCAGTCCGGAAGGAGCCGGCTTACAACGGCTTGATCTGCACCTTGCGCCACTTGATCACGCCCGAGCCATATTGCAGCGCGAACGGTCCGCTGGCGTGCTTGGCGTCCTGCACGTCGACGGTCTTCTGGCCGTTGAGCACGACGACGAGACGCGGGCCCTGCGCCGTGATCTCGTAGGTGTTCCATTTGCCGCCAGCCTTCGGCATCGGTTCGACCTTGGCGACATCGACGATCGCGCCGGTGCCATAGCTGGGGTCGGGCCGCTTGTCGAAGATGTTGACCTCGTAACAGATCTTGGCGTCGATCTTCGCCGAACCGTCGCAGCGGATGAAGATGCCGCTGTTGGCGTCGTCGTCGGCCCAGAACTCGGCCCTGATCTGGAAATCCTTGTAGGATGCCTTGCTGACGAGATACGAGGGATCCTTGCCTTCCGTGATCTTGTCGGCCACCAGCGCACCGTCCTTCATCGCCCAGTTGGCTTTGCCAACCTCGGTCCAGTCGCCCATCCTGGTGCTATCGACCAGCGTGACCCAGCCGTCGCTCTGGCCGAACGCCACGTTCGAAAATTGAAAGGCGGCGACGCCGATCAGCAGTCCGACCACGAGTGTCGCAAGACGCTTCATGAAGATGTCCTCCCTGCTTGTTTTGGTTGGGCGCAAGCTAGCACCGCCGCGGGTGAGGTAAATGCGTTTTTCATGCTGCAGTTGCGTTGTGACGGTCGCGCCTGCCACACCTGCGCCCGCGCCTTGCCGTGCGGGAAACAGACCGGCTAGCATGCCACGCAGCCAACATCTGGATGGACCAAACGATGCTGTTCCAGTGCAAGACATGCGGCCCCGCGACCGATCATGGCAGCGCGCCTTCGCGCACCCGCAGTACAAAACGCTGGCGCACCATCGACATCCACTGCCACTGCATGGTGCCGGAGGCCAATGCTATGGTGCTGAAGGCGACCGGCATTGTGGGAGGCGGCGAGACACCCAATGCCAACGCCCATGTCAACGATCTCACCAAAAGCATCCAGCCGCAGCGCGGCAAGATCGATTTTCCGAAGCTGACCGATCTCGATACCCGTCTCGCCGACATGGACCGTGACGGCATCGACGTGCAGGTGATCTCACCCTACCCCGGTCACTTCGTCTATGCCGCACCGCCGGAAGTGGCGCGCGACAGCTGCCATATCGTCAACGATCACATCGCAAGCCTGGTCGCACGGCACCCGGACCGGCTGATGGGCATGGGCACGGTGCCGCTGCAGGACCCCGGCATGGCCGTTGCCGAACTGGACCGCACCGTCAGCGAACTGGGATTTCGCGGGGTCGAGCTCTGCACCAACGTACGGGGCGTCGACCTGACGCGCGCGGGTCTGGAAAAATTCTTCGCACGCGTCGAGGAACTCGGCGTGCTGATCTTCCTGCATCCGTTCGGGACCAGCCTGGTCGGCCGGATGAGCGACCATTACTTCCCCAACACCATCGGACACCCGCTGGATTCCGCGCTGTGCGTCGGGCAACTGATCTTCGACGGCTACCTCGAGCGATTCCCCAAGCTGAAAGTCTGCATCGCGCATGGCGGCGGCTATCTACCGGCCTATTGGGGGCGCTTCGATCATGCATGGGCGCATCGCGAGGACTGCCGCGTCAACATCAGCAAGCCGCCGTCGGAATACCTGAAGAAGCTGTATTTCGACACGATCGTCTTCGACGCGCGCGCGCTCAAGCATCTGATCGAGATATGGGGCGCCGATCACATCATGCTCGGCACCGACTACCCGTTCGACATGGCGGAACCAGATCCGGTCGGCTTCCTCGGCCGCGTAAACGGCCTCAGCGACAAGGAGATGGCGCTGGTGGCGGGCGGCAATGCCGAGCGGCTGCTGGGGATGACGGCGAAAGCCGGGGCTGGAGGCTGAGGCCCCGGATCGCCGAAGCAACTTTTCGCAAGGTCGCGCGTTTCAACTCTTCATTCAGTCCAGGGAGTTGAGACATGGCCGATACCGCGCAGATCAAGGAACACATGGACGTCATTTCGTCGGACAAGAAGACGGTCGGCAAGGTCGACCATCTCGAAGGCGCCGACAAGATCAAGCTGACCAAGCAAAGCTCGCCGGATGGACAGCACCATCATCTTATTCCGGTGTCGTGGGTCGATCATATCGACCAGCACGTGCATCTGAACAAGTCCGGCGCGGATGTGACCGCGCACTGGCAGCACGGACAGCAATGATTGTTCGCCCCGGCCATTGAAGGGCCGGCCGTCGGAACTGGAGCAGCCGTGCATCGCACCGCCAATTTCCGCGCAAGCCGGAACTTCCTAACCTGAACTAGCGCCCTGTCACCGCGACACCCGTGCCTGGGTGCTTCTTGGCTTCGGCCGCCGGCCGGGTTGCTCCGTGCCGTCGGTTACCGGCTGCAACGGCGGCGACACCAGCATCGGCGCGGACCGCAACAGGATGGCCAGTTCGGCGGGCAGCAGCGGTTTACTGAACAGATAGCCCTGCATTTCATCGCAGCCATGACTGCGCAGGAACGCCTGCTGTTCGACGGTCTCCACGCCTTCGGCAATGACCGTCATCCCCAGCGCCTTGCCCATGCTGATGATCGCCTGGGCGATGGCCTGATCCTCCGAATCGTTCGGCAGATCGCGAACAAAGGAGCGATCGATCTTGATGGTATCGATCGGAAATTGCTTCATCAGCGACATCGACGAATAGCCGGTCCCGAAATCGTCGATCGCAAGCCGAATGCCGCGGCTCTGGATCGCGTCCAGCACCTTGACCGCCCGGGACACGTTCCGCATCACCATGCTTTCGGTGACCTCGAGCTGCAGCAGCACCGGAGACATGCCGCTTGACGCCAGCGCCTCGTCAATGTCCTGCAACAGGTTCTCGTCAACGAATTGCCGCGGCGAGAGATTGACCGCCATCGACACCGGCCGCAATCCGCGGCGCTGCCAGGCCATGTTCTGCGCGCAGGCTTCCCGCAGCACCCAGCGGCCGATCGGAACGATCAGCCCGGTTTCCTCGGCGAGCGGAATGAATTGCATCGGCGACAGCACGCCGAGCTCCGGATGGGTCCAGCGCAGCAGCGCCTCGACCCCGGTGATCTGTCCGCTCGCCATGTCGACCTTCGGCTGGTAATGCAGCGCGAACTGCTCGCGTTCGAGGGCGCGGCGCAACGCGGTTTCGAGCGTCAGGCGCTCGATCGACTGGGTCTTGATCTCCTTTGTGAAGAAGCGGAAGCCGTTCTTGCCGTCGTCCTTGGCGAGGTACATCGCGATGTCGGCATTCTTGGTCAGCGTCTGCGCGTCGCCGCCGTCCGAAGGGTAAATGGCGATGCCGATACTGGCCGTGGCGTGGCACTCGTAACCGCTCAATTGCATGGGCTGGCTGAGCACGGTGAGCAGGTCGCCGGCGATGCGCTCGACGTCAGCGCGATCAGCCGTTTCCTCCAGAATGACGACGAACTCATCGCCGCCGAGCCGTGCCACGACGTCGCTTGAACGCAAGGCGCCGCGCAGCCGGCTGGCGATTTCCACCAGCAGCATATCGCCGGCGTCGTGACCCAGCGAATCGTTGATCAGCTTGAACCTGTCGAGATCGATGAACAGCACCGCAAATCGCCGCTCGTGACGGCACGCCGCCTCGATCGCGTGACGAAGCAGCTCGTTGAACATCTCCCGATTCGGCAACCTGGTCAGGCTGTCGTGCGATGCGAGGTATTCGATCCGCTCGTCCGCCTTGGTTTTTTCGTCGGCGCGGTCGAAGTTCCCGAGCGCAAATGCCACATTGTCGGCCAGCCGCTGCAGCAGTTCGGCGAATTCGGGCGTGAACGCGTTCTCCTCGGACGACATGTAGATCATGACGCCGACAGCCTGGCCACGCACCAGCAGCGGAAATGCGGCGCCGGATCGCGCCCCGTCAACACGAACGATGGCGTGGAAGGCACTGACTCGCTGATCGGTCAGATAGTCGTTGCTGATGCAGGGTCGTCGGGAACGGAACGCGGTGCCGGCGAGCCCGCGCCCTTCCGGACGCGCCTCATCCATGGAAAGTCTGACGCCGCGTGTCGTCTCCGCGCTCGGCCCGGCAGCAGCCACGATCTGAAGCTGGTCGCTGTCGGGACTGGCCAGAGCGATGGTCGTCGAGGTGAATTTACCGCCATTCGCCGCCGCCTCGCATACCAGTTCGAACAGCTCGGCGCGGGATTTGGCGCGCATGATGGCTTCGTTGGTCGCGCTCAGCGCCTCGAACATCCGGGTCAGCCGTTCCTTCTGCTCCTCGGTTCTGGCCTTCTCCTCGGCGTGATCGAAATTGTCGAGCGCAAACGAGACGTTTTCCGCCAGTCGGGCCAGCAGTTGCACGAGGTCATCGGTAAACGCGTCGCGGTCGCGGGAAATGAACAGCAGCACACCGATCGCCTTTTCGCCGTTCCGCAGCAAGGGAAAGCTGGCGCCGGATTGGGTCCCGTCCTCCCTGGCCGCCTGTTGGAAGTGCGCCGTCCGCTGATCGGCGAGGAAATCGTTGATGATACAGGGCTTCCGGGTGCGGAACGACGTCCCGGTCAATCCGCGGCCCTCCGGCAAATCGGCGGAAATCGCGAAACGCTTCCGGCTCATCCGCTCATATTCCATGCCCTTGGTCGCGACGATTCGCAGGAACTCGTCGCCGGGCTCCGCCAGCGCGATGGTGGCGGAGGAGAACATTCCGCCGAGCACCGCGGCATGACACACGAGGTCGAACAGTTCCGCCCGGGTCTTGACCCGCATGATCGCTTCATTGGTCGCGCTGAGGGCCTCGAACATCCCGGTCAGGCGTTCCTTCTGCTTTTCGGCCCTGGCCTTTTCGTCGGCACGGTCGAAATTGATCAGGGCGAAGGCGACATTCTCCGCCAGGCGCAGCAGCAACTCGACGAATTCGGGCGTGAACGTTCCCGGCTCCATGGAGTTGAAGAGCATGGTGCCCACCGCGCGGCCGCCATCGAGCAGGGGCAGCACTGCGGACGACCGCATGCCGCTGCGGCGCGCGCTGTCATGCCATGGCCGGGTTCGCTCCTCGGCCAGGAAATCGTTGCTGATCGAGGGCTGCCGGGTCCGGAATGCGGTTCCGGCCAGCCCGCGTCCTTCGGGCAACCTGTCGGTGATCGCAAATTTGAGACCTCTCACCTCGTCGGCATTGGGCCCGTTGGCGGCAACCACACGAAGAAATTCGGAGTTGGGCTCCGCCAGGGCGATGGCCGTGGAACTGAATTTTGCGCCCTGCACCGCGGCCTCGCAGACCAGCAGGAACATCTCGGCGCGCGACTTCGCCCGCATGATGGCTTCATTGGTCGCGCTCAGCGCCGCGAACATCCGCGAAAGACGTTCCCTTTGCGCCTCGGCCTTCGCCTTCTCGGCGGCGCGATCGAGATTATCGAGGGCGACCGAGACGTTCTCGGCGATGCGCGCCATCAGCGCGATGATCTCCTCATCCTCCGACCAGGACTTGGCAATGAAGAACAAGAGCACGCCGACGCTGTTGCCGGCCTTGATCAGCGGAACCGCGACGCCTGCCACGACGCCGACTTCGCGGCCCAGTTCGTGCCACGGCTGCGCCTGCGCCGAGTTGAGAATGTCGCTGTTGATGCAGGCCTTCCGGGTTCGAAAGGCGTTGCCGCAGATGCCCTTGCCGTAGACGTTGTCCGGGTCGATCGAGAAGCGCGTCCGCCGGACCTGTTCGATGATTTCACCGGTTCCTGCGACTGGTTTCAGCCAGATCGAATCCGGCTCCGCAAGCAGGACGGCCGTGGCGGTGGATTTTCCGCTGTAAACCGCAGCGTCGCAAACCAGCCGATAAAGCTCCTGCTCGGTCTTGGCGCGGAGAATGGCCTCGTTGGTGGCGCTGATGGCGCCGAACATGCGATTGAGCCGCCGCGTGGCACGCTCACTGTCCTTGCGCGCGGCCTCATGATCGAAATTGGCCAGCGCATAGGAGATGTTCGCGGACATCCGATCAAGCAGCGAGATGATCGGGTCGTTGAGC
>CALROE020000065.1:0-9556 GCA_943369715.1 Bradyrhizobium ivorense | reverse complement strand
GGGCGATCCGCGCACGCAGCGGTTTATCACCGGCCGGTTTGGCTGACGAATGTCGCTTTGTCCGGCATGCAGGGAAGAACATTGACACGGAACTGCAACAGACTTCATGCAAAAATGAGCGCAGTCACCTTGACCATGGCATACCGAGTGAGATAGCGGCGCGAAAACATGACCATAGAAGAACAGATAAGATATCTCACGAGCAGGCTGGTCGCTCGCAGTGACGCCGAAATGGTGCCCGAGGTCTACGGGCTGTTGAACGTCTTTGATGATGGCAACTATCGGGAAAGAATAAGTGACGCCGTAAGATGGGTCGAAATCTATGTCGATCCGCTAAAGGCGGAAGCCCATGGCGGACAAACCGTCGTGCTGGAGTTCCTGGTGCAAGAGCTCGCTGCGGCGGCTGATCTGGCCGGAGCGTTGCAGGGAAATCCGCCATAGGCGCGTCCCGCCATAGTGGGCCGCACGATCGCATTGATTTGGCTCAACACGCCGTCCCCGAAATTGAGTAGAATATTTTTATGAAAATATCGAACTTGATATGCACATCCTGCAAGGCTTCATACGAAATGGCCGAGGCTACGACGGTGAGCGGAAGGCCAGGCAGTGTCGAATGTATCGGCTGCGGCGCGACCCTGGCATCCTGGCGGGAACCGAAGGCAATCGTTTTTCGACTCGTATTGCCACCGGAACAGAAGTATTTTCACGTTCCAGTCCCGCCATCGCCGGCTATTCCTCCTCTCGCCTGACCCCAGCAGCATCTGGCGAAACCGCGCCGTTGATGACTCGTCGGTACTCACGTGAAGCGCTATCGCGTATCACGTGAGCTGCCACCGCACGATGGTCGGCGCTAGTCCTTCTCGGCCAGGTCGCGATCAAGATCGGCGCCTGGTGAACCGGTTGCTGCATCCTCTTCAGGCCGATCGATGTGCATTCCGATCATCCCTGTCAGATGCGGCATGACCGCTTCAGCGCCGTCGTCCTGCTCCCGCGCCGGTTCCTGATCAGCCGGCGCGGCGGCATCGCCGTGCGCCGGTTTCTTTCCATTCTGGTTGCTGGACATTCCGTCTTCCTTTGCTCCCTAACATTGTTCAGGCAAACCGGACCGCGAAGCAACGGAGCTCGCTGAAAAAACCTTAGTCCGGTTTGCGCCTGCCGGATTTGACCGGAATCAAATGCACGGCATCCTGATGTACTGACAGCCCCGATATCGGCCGAAAACCCGCTGATGTGACTACCCGACGGGCAAATTGCTTCTGGTTACCAGAAATGATGTCAAGCCTTCGGACAAAAAATATTTCTGTTTTCCAGAAGTAAAAATCAGACTATATCAATAACCATCCCGCCCCACTCAGAGGGGCGTTGCGCAACGGTCACCAGCGCGGGGCGGGGATGCGGTGGACGCGGATGGCGCTCCTGACCAGGGGGCCTGAAGCGGACGGCGAAATCGTATGGTCCCGACACCCCAAAGGCAGGTGTCAAGTTCGCAAGCCTAAGGCAGCGCGAGCGACGGTGGCAAAAGTGCAGGGCTCACCGAGGAGACCACGTATAAGCCGTAAACCATTGCGCGGGGAGTGCCGGGTGATTCCGGTGTGACCTGACTAACGCGTGTGCTCTCTACCACTACCCATCGCACACGCGGCTATCGGGCGCATCGGGCGCCCGGCCTCCCCGCGCCCTCTGATTAGAGGGCGGGAAGTTGATAGCAAAGCTCGGGCGAAGCACGCCGCGAGATCGCGAAAGCGTGTTTGAAAATTGAATCCCTCTTGCGTCGTACCCGCGAACGCGGGGACCCATAACCCCGGTAGCTTGATGCGATGGCGAAATGCTTCACAGGCTTTCTGACATCAACCGCAACTCAACGGCACGGCGTATGGGTCCCCGCGTTCGCGCGCGTTCGCGGGGACGAGGTTGAGAGAGACGAATCCGGGGCCACCGCCATCATTCCCGGATTTCGCCATCGGCCGCGCATTCGCGCGATCCGTTGGCTCCAGGCTACCAAAGTACGAACACGCCGCCAGCGGGCGGTCACGCCACCGCGCCGGACGCCCGCAGTTTCTGGATCGAAGCCTCGTCGTAGCCCGCGTTGCGCAAGATCTCGTCGCTGTGCTCGCCGATCCCGGGCGGCTTGCGCGGCCGAACTTTCTTGGCGCCGTCGACCCAGATCGGGCTGTTTATGGTCAGCATGGTGTCGTTCTCGAACGGCACCAGCACCTCGTTCTCCAGCATTTGCTTGTCGGTGGGAATGTCGTCGAGGATGCCGACCACGCCGAACACCAGGCCGTTGCCGTCGAGGATCTGCCGCCATTCGGCGAGCGGTTTGGTCGCAAAGGTCTCATCGAAAATCCTGATCAGTTCGATCGACCGCGCATGGCGTCCGGCCTTGGTGGCGAAGCGCTCGTCGGTGACGAGATCCTCGCGGCCGATGCAGCGCGCCAGCGCCGGCCACTGCTTCTCCTCGTTGAGCAAAGAGAGGATGATCCAGCGGCCGTCCTTGCACTCGTAATGGTTGGTGACAGCGTTCAGCGCATGCTCGCGCGTCCGCCGCTCCTGGAACTTGGCGCCGCACAGCTTGGCCTGCGCCAGCACCGAGGCGGCCCAGATGCCGTTGGCCATCAGGTTGGAGGAGACATGCGAGCCCTTGCCGGTGCGCTCGCGCTTGTACAGCGCGGTGACGATTGCCCCGTAAAATGCCATCGCGCAGGGATGGTCGCCCATCCCGGCGATCGAGCGGGCCGGCGTGGTGTTCTCATCGGCGCGCACCAGGTCCATCAGGCCGGAGCGCGCCCAATAGGCGTTGCTGTCGAAGCCGGGCTTGTTGGCCTCCTCGCCCTTTTCGCCGTAGCCGGTGAACGAGGCATAGATCAGGCGTTCGTTGAGCGGGGCCAGTTGGGCATGGGTCAGCCCGAGCCGCTCGCGCACCGCGGGCGGAAAATTGGTGATGAAGACGTCGGCCTCGGCCGCGAGGCGATGCAGCACCGCCTGGCCTTCCGGTTTGGAAAGATCGAGCGCGAGGCTCCGCTTGTTGCGGGCCTCCAGCATCCACGAATAATTGTGCTGGCTGGCGGGGTATCCCGGCAAATTCGGCAGGTTGCGGTAGGGATCGCCCAGACCCGGCGGTTCGATCTTGATCACGTCGGCGCCGAAATCCGACAGCACGGTGGCAGCCGCAGGCGCCGCGATGAAACTCGCGCAATCCAGAACCTTGAGGCCGTCAAAGATGCCTTTTTCCATAGTGCCGCCGCTCCCGTGCTTCTTGTTGGTTTTGTCCGTGTGCTGGAATTATCACTGCCAAACGATAGGGATGAGCGGCTATTTGACCCATGTTGGCCATGCGATGCAACGAAAGTTTCAACGTCGTTGCGAGCCAACGGGTCGCGCGAACGCGAGCCCGATGACAGGCTCCGCGAAGCAATCCATGGCGCGGCAGATTGCAATAAGAGTGGATTGCTTCGTCGCTTCGCTCCTCGCAATGACGGCGCTCTATTCTTCCTCCGACAGCAGCGCGGCATTGTCGCTTCTATCATGCCGCCGAGCTTGGCACCGCGAAACCGGTGCGATAGGTTCCACGCGATTTCTCGGTTTGAGTTGTGGCGGCCGATGGCACTGATGGGCAGGCGGCAACGATCTGGGAGGCGGAGCGGAACCCTGTGGTTTTGCGGCTTTGCTGCGCTTCTGGCCGGTTCGTCGATTGCAGTTCCGCTGCCCGCGCTCGCTGCCCAACTCAGCGCACCGATCGCCGAACTCTACGGCACGGTGTCGATCTTTCCCCCGACCGCGAAATCCATGACGGTCTGCTACGGTTTTGTGTGTCGCCGCCGGGCGATTCTCGATTTCACGCCGGGCGACCGCAACGCGCTGACGCAGATCATGGCGGCGGGCCGCGCCTCGGCTGTGACGGAACGGACGGCGGTGCAGAAAGCGGTGGTCTGGTTCGATCGCCGCATGGGGCCGGTCATCGGCACCAGCAGGCGCGTCGCCAAGGCGGATTTCCGCCACCGCGACGACGGGCATAATTACGATTGCTGGGATACCACTCGCAACACCACCAGCCTGCTGCTGGTGCTGCAGCAATGGGGCCTGCTGAAATTTCATGGGGTGGGCAACCCGCATTACCGGGGCAATGCGCTGGTGCTGCAGACGCCGCACAACACCGCGGTGCTGGTCGAGCGCGCCACCAAAGTCGAATGGGTCGTGGACATGTGGACGCGGGGCTATGCGCAGCCACCGGACGTCATGACAGTCCAAAAATGGGTGAAGGAAGATTGAGGATCAAACCAGCGCGTTCTGCGCCGGTTCATTGCGCGCAAGAGCGATGCCCGCTCCTGCCCATTGCACTCTGTTTTTTTGAGATGTTCTTGGAAGTCCCACTCCCGGATCAGATCCGAGAGTGCGCTGTTGCGGACCGCGCGCCCAGCCTTAAACCTTGAGGTTCTCAGCCGAGGTCTTGCCGCGATTGGCAACCTCTTCGTATTCGACCGTCTGTCCTTCGTTGAGCGAGGAAAGGCCAGCTTTCTCGACCGCCGAAATATGAACGAAAACGTCCTTGCCGCCACTCGAAGGCTGGATGAAACCAAAACCCTTGGTCGCGTTGAACCACTTCACAGTACCTTTAGCCATCACGTCGTCTCCGCGGGATCAAAACAATTAACGAGCTGCCGGTCCCCGCACACCGGCCTGCCCGAAAGCACAGGATACGCCGGATAACGCAAGCTTGATAGCGCAAACGACAGCTCGATTTCGGCGGAAAACCATCGATATCGTGGCGCATTGGCGTCTTTTGCCCATTTTGACGATCATTTGATCCGGAGAAATGCCGAGCGTTTCAGATTTTACCGACCTGACGGCGTTGCGCTGAAACCCGCCAAGGCAGAAACCCCGGTCGCTGGAGGCGACCGGGGTTCTGGATCGAAACCGAAGTTCCGGTTACCATGCGCAAACGTTCACGACGCGGAAACGAAAGCCGTAGGGGGTCCACACGCGCCGGGCCTGGTAGCAGCCGTCGCCGCCATAGCCGCCGCCACCGATCACGAAGCCAAGGCCAAGGCCGTGGTGGTGATGATGATGATGCGGAAGCCAGTAGGGGCTGGCCGAGGCCGCGGTGGAAGCCAGCGCCGCAGCGCCGAGGGAAGCCGCGGCAACAAGTGCGAGAGTCAATTTGCGAAACATGGTCATTCTCATTGATGTGCGCCGTAGCGCGGGTTGATCGTTTCAGTCCTGGGCATCGCACATCAGTCGCGCCCCTCGGGAGCGGGGTTCGAGAAAGCAGCATGTGGTTCGGCGACAATTTCCTGAATGACTATTCAGGTGTGAAAAACATCACACAGCGACGTCGTGCGGCAATTGCACGGCGACGACATTCAAATCATTAACCAACGCGGACAAAGCGCTGGCGTGCGCGACGGAGCGAACGATCATCGCCTCGGCGCGCCCGCGGATCGTGACTTCCTGTTGCGGCAAACTGTCTTCTGCAAGGCCGGCGGTGATGCGAACTTCCTCCGACACCACAACCTCGCAGGCGAGGTTCTTGGTCATGTCCTGCAGACGTGCTGCGACATTGACCGCGTCGCCGAGCGCGGTGAACACCATGTGATCGCGATAACCGATGTCGCCGATGATCACCTCGCCGCCATGAATGCCGACGCCGAAACGGATCGGCTCGCGCAAATCATGGCTGAGGAATTGATTCAATTCGTCGATATTGGCCGATATCATGCCGGCTGCCCGCAGCGCCTGGCGGCAGGCGGTTTGCGGGTCGCACGCAAGCCCGAACAGCGCCAGCTGTCCGTCGCCGACGAACTGGTTGGGCTGACCGCCGCATTCGAGCACGGCCTGCGACACCGCGCCGAGGAAACGGTTGACGATGAAGACGGTGTCGAACGGCAGCCGCTTCTCCGCGAGCTTGGTCGAGCCGCGCATGTCGACGAACAGGCTGACGAGATAGCGTTCCTCGCCGATGCGGGAAGGACTCGAAGTCCGCAAGGTCGCCGCGGTGGTCTGCGGCAGGAAGATCTGGAAGAACGACAGGTCGGCCTCCGGCCGGAGCTGGCAGGCCAGGCGGATCGCCGGATCGGCGCCGGCCCCGACGCGGTTGAGCACGAACGCTTCGCGCATCGAGGGCTCCGGCAGCGACGCGTAGTCGCCGATCACGCGAATGCGGCAGGTGGAGCAGCGGGCGCGCCCGCCGCACACGCTGGCATGCGGGACATCGTTGCGCAGGCTCGCCTCCAGCACGCTGAGGCCCTTCGGCACCCGAACCGTCTTGCCGTTGCCATAGGACAGGCTGACCATGCCGGCGCGGCGTTCGTTGAGCGCGCGCACGCCTCTGGCCAGCAGCACAAATCCGAGCAGGCCGAAATAGCCGATCAGGAAGTATTCCTCGATGGACTTCAGGACGGCCTGTTCGGCTGCGGTGCCGACCTGTTGCCGCGAGAGATTCTCCGCCCGCCATTCCTTGCTGTCGCTGTCGACGACGGCTCGCCCGCCCTGATAGAGCCCGAGCATGGCCAGCGCCGGAATCAGCACCGCCGCCGCGAGCAGAAACGGCGCGGCGCTCTTGTAGAACGCCTTCATGCGCAGCCAGAAATAAAGCCCGATGCAGCCGTGGACCCAGGAGATGATCAGGACCGCGAACATCAGCCACATCTTGTACGGCCACACCACCCAGAAGGCGAAAAACACCTGCGGATAGAGCTTTTCGTGTCCGAACAGCGCCTGGCCCAGCCGCACGCCGGCAACGTGGGTGATGACCAGCGCCGGGATGCTGAGGCCGAGCACGAGCTGCAGCGGCTCGATTGCCTTCCAGCGAAATTGCCGGCGCTCGTAAAGCGCCCAGAGGCCGAGTCCGGCATGAATCAGGACGGCGCCGTAAAACACGATCGCGACCGGGAGAAACTGCCAGAACAGGGTGTGGTAATAGACCCCGCCTGCCAGCGCCTCCATCGAGACATTGCCGAGCGCGTGGTTGAGGAAATGGCTGACCAGATAGGCGAACAGCACCAGTCCGCAGCCGAGCCGGACCTGCCGGATGCTGATGCCGCGGAGGAATTTCGGGAGCTGTCGCTGCAATAATGTGGCCATGCGGTCCGATCGGAATGCCCTGTAATTCTGCCGATGTTAGTTTGGGAACGGCCCGGACGCCATGGGGGGTCAAGGCCAAGGGAGTCAAGGCCCAAATGGGAGTTAAGGCCGAGCCCGCCGCAAGTTGACACCCCCATCGGAGTCGGGGAGAAAGCGCCGTGACGATACCCCCGCCCATGCAAGGCAGCGCAACGCCGGACAGGATGGCCTCGCGGCAATGGCTCGCGGTTGCCGCCCTGATCGCGGCGCTGACCGCCATGCGGGTGATCTATGCGGGCGCGATCGATCTGCGCACCGACGAGGCCTATTACTGGACCTGGTCGAAGGAGAGCGCGCTGTCCTTCCTCGATCATCCGCCGATGATCGCCTGGTTTATCCGGTTCGGCACCGCGGTCTTCGGCGACACCAATCTGGGCGTCCGGTTCGCCGGCATCGTGGCGATGCTGATCACGCAGCTATTGCTCGCCGATATCGTGCGGCGCGTGACGCATGATGTCCGCGCGGTCGTGATTGCGATACTGATGCCGGAGGCCGCGCTGTACTACGGGCTGCTGATGGCAAAAGTCTCGCCCGACGTGGCGCTGATCCCGTTTGCGGTCGCGATGGTGTGGGCGCTGGTGCGGCTTCACGAGAGCAACGACGCGCGCTGGTGGCTGGCCGCCGGAGCCTTCGCCGGACTGGCGCTGCTGTCGAAATTCACCGCGGTCATGCTGCTGCCGGCGGTCGCGGCCTTCATGCTGGTGCCGAAGTGGCGCCTCCGCTGGCTGGCCAGTCCGTATCCATGGTTGGCCGCGCTGACCGCGGTGGTCGTGTTCTCGCCGGTCCTGATCTGGAATTCGCAGCACGACTGGGCGTCGTTCCGGTTCCAGCTGGTGCGCGCCACCGCGACCCACGAATTGTCGCTTCGTACCGTCGGAGACTATATCGGGCTGCAGTTCGGGCTGGTCGGCTTCATCCTGCTGCCGGTGGTGTTGTCGGGCGTGGCGCTGACGGCGTGGCGAGGCTACCGCCGCGGCGATGCGGTGGCCATTCTGCTGTCGACCGCCGTGATCGTTCCCTTCGGCTATTTCTTCTGGAAATCTTTGAGCTTGAGGGTCGGCGATACCTGGCCGATGTTCATCTGGCCGGTCGGATTTGCCGCCACGGCCATCAACATCACGATGCTGTCGCGCGAAGGGCGGCCGGCATGGATCGTGCAATCGACGATCCGCTGGGCCAGGATCGCGATCGCTTCCGGGATCGTCTTCGTCGTTGCGGTCTTTCTCTATTACGTCGTCGCTCCCTGGAATTTTATCGGTCGGGCCGATCCGATCGGCGGCGAGGCCGGCTATCAGCAGGTGGTGGCGCGGGCGGAGGCCCAGCTGCAACAGACCGGCGCGAGCTGGATCGCCACCACGGACTATCGCACCTACGCCATGCTGCGCTGGTTCTTTGGCGATCGCGTGCCGGTCATCCAGATCAACGAACGCGGCAGGTTCGAAGGTTTTCGCGATCCCGGCATGGATGCGATCCGGGGCCGAACCGGCCTCTATGTCGGGCGCGAGCCCGACCATATCAGCCCGTTATGGAGGTCGACGACCGCGATCAGGCAGCCGCTCGAACGGGTCGAGCGCAGCTGGCGCGGGGTAGTGATGGATACCTATGCGCTGGAAAAGCTGACCGGCTGGACGCCGGAGCTTTCGCCGCGGAAGGATTCGCCGCTCTATCGCCCGCGCACGCTGGCGTGGCAGCCGGAAAGGGACAACCGGGGCTTTGTCGTCGCCGCCTCGGTTCGATAGTCACTCCTCGCCGTCGCGCTTGCGCAGCAGATCTTTGGCGAGGTCAGCGAGTGCAGGGCGCGGCAGGGCGTTGAACGGCAATGGGCGGGTGAGGTCGATTGCGGCAAGCCCGAGCCGCGCGGTGAGCAGCCCGTTCAGGACGCCTTCGCCGAGCCGCTGCGACAGCTTTGCTGCGATGCCATGGCCGAGCACCTGCTGGATCAGGCTGTCGCCCACCGCCATGCCGCCGGTGATAGCGAGGTGGGCGATGACCTGGCGCATCAGCCTGAACATGCCGAGCGCGCCCGGCCGCGCGCCATAGAGCCGCGCCAGCTGCCGGATCAGCCGCAGCGCCGCCACGAACACGAACAACACGTCGATCACGGCGCGCGGGCTGACGGCGGTGACGACGGAGACGCGCTGCGCCGCCTGCGAGACCAGCCGGCGCGCCTCCTGATCGAGCGGCGTCATCAATTCGCGCTCGGCGAGGCGAATCATGTCGGCGCCGTCGATGATGTCGTCGGCATGGCCCTGCAATGCGGCGCGTGCCCGCGCCAGATGCGGGTTCTGGTGCGCGAGGCCGAGCAGATCCTGCACGACGGCGCGGCTCTCGGTGCGATCGTCGCTGGCGAGTACGGCGCTGGCGCGCAGGTGCAGTTTTTCGATGGTCGCAAGGCGTGCCAGACCCAACGCCTCGCGGGTGACGATGACAAGGAGTG
>CALROE020000064.1:0-9561 GCA_943369715.1 Bradyrhizobium ivorense | reverse complement strand
ACCGCTTCGAGGACATCATCGCGCTGGTGGCGCTGTATCGCCCGGGTCCGATGGCGAACATCCCGACCTACTGCGCCCGCAAGCACGGCGACGAAGAGTCGGAATATCTGCATCCGATGCTGGAGCCGATCCTGAAGGAAACCTACGGCGTCATCATCTACCAGGAACAGGTGATGCAGATCGCCCAGGTGATGGCCGGCTATTCGCTCGGCGACGCCGACCTGCTGCGCCGCGCCATGGGCAAGAAGATCCGCTCCGAGATGGAAAAGCAGCGCGCCATCTTCGTGGCCGGCGCCATGAAGAATAACGTGCCGAAGGCGCAGGCCGACACCATCTTCGAACTATTGGCAAAATTCGCCGATTACGGCTTCAACAAGAGCCATGCCGCGGCCTACGCGCTGGTGTCGTATCACACCGCCTACATGAAGGCGCATTACCCGGTGGAGTTTTTGGCGGCGTCGATGACGCTCGACCTCAGCAATACCGACAAGCTGTCGGAATTCCGCGCCGAAGCGCAACGGCTCGGCATCAAGGTCGAGGCGCCCAGCGTCAATCGCTCCGGTGCCACCTTCGAGGTCAGCGACAACACCATCTATTACGCGCTGGCGGGCCTCAAGGGCGTCGGCGGCCACGCGGTCGAGCTGATCGTCGAGGCGCGCAAGGAAGGGCTGTTCACCTCGCTGGCGGATTTCGCAGCGCGGGTGAATCCGCGCGCGATCAACAAGCGCGTGATCGAGAGTCTCGCGGCGGCCGGCGCCTTCGACGGGCTGGATGCCAACCGCGCGCGGGTGTTCGCCGGCGCCGAGGCCATTCTGTCGGCCTGCCAGCGCAGCCACGAGGCCGCGACCATGGGGCAGAACGACATGTTCGGCGGCGCCGCCGACGCGCCGACCATCATGTTGCCGCAGATCGAGCCCTGGCTGCCGGCCGAGCGGCTGCGGCGCGAATATGACGCCATCGGATTCTTCCTCTCCGGCCATCCGCTCGACGATTACGCCATGGTGCTGAAGCGCCTGCGGGTGCAAACCTGGGCGGAATTTTCCCGTGCGGTCAAAACCGGCGCTACCGCCGGCAAGGTGGCGGCCACCGTGGTGTCGCGGATGGAGCGGCGCACCAAGACCGGCAACAAGATGGGCATCATGGGCCTGTCCGATCCGACCGGCCATTTCGAAGCGGTGCTGTTTTCCGAAGGGCTCGCGCAGTATCGCGACGTGCTGGAGCCGGGCGCGGCGGTGCTGTTGCAGCTCGGCGCCGAGCTGCAGGGCGAGGATGTCCGCGCCCGGGTGCTGCACGCCGAACCGCTGGATGCCGCCGCGGCGAAAACCCAGAAGGGTCTTCGCATCTTCGTGCGCGACACCAGGCCGCTCGAATCCATCGCCAAGCGCCTGTCGATGCCGGAGGCGGGGCAGGGCGGCCCCGCGCGCGGCGCTCAGGCAAAACCGGTCGCGGTTGCGCCCGGCGGTGGCGACGGCGACGTCTCGCTGGTGATGATGCTCGATCTCGAAACCGAAGTCGAAATGAAACTGCCCGGCCGCTTCAAGGTCTCGCCGCAGATCGCCGGCGCGATCAAGGCGGTGTCGGGCGTGGTGGACGTGCAGCAGTTGTAGGCCGCGTCCGGGCCGGCGTCCGTTCAGGGAGCTAATGATGGATCCCGCGCAGGTGATCGAGGAGTTCGGCGTCGAGGACGGGTTGCCGATCGCGGCGATTTGCGCGGCGCAGGCCGATCGCGAAACCATGGTGCCCGTCTTCCTGCGCACGATCGATGACTTCCTCGAACTGCGCGGACCGGTCGACCCCGACGCGATCTTTTTCATGTTTCATCTGCTCGGCGAGTGGCGCGAGAAATCCGCCTACTGGCCGTTGGCGGTTCTGCTGCGATTGCCGCCCGACGTTCTCGATACGATCCTCGGCGCCGCCATCACCGAGACGGTCCATCGCGTGATGGCGGCGGTTTTCGACGGCGAGCCCGAACCGCTCTATCAGATCATTCGCGATCCCGAAGCCGACGAGTATGTCCGCTCGCATATGTTGCACGCGACTGCCATGCTGACGCGAAGCGGCGAACTGCCGCGCGACGCGACGGCGGCCTTCCTGCGCGACTGCTTTTCACAACTCGAACCACAGAAGGATTGCTACGTCTGGTCTGGCTGGATCGACGCGGTGGCCTGGCTCGGTTTGACCGAGTTGAAGCCGCTGGTGCAACAGGCATTTCTGCGCGGGTCGATCGATCCCGAATGGCTCACCTTCAAGGAGTTCGAAGAGGACCTGCAATATTCCGTCGATCATCCAGACGCCGAGCCACTTAACCCTGACGGCAATCTCACGCTGTTCGGCGACACGATTGAGGAATTGTCCCGGTGGGACTCGTTCAAGCCGAAGCCGTCGAGCGACGAACCCCCATGGGGCATGTCGGAAGCCTACGGCATGCCTCATCGCGATCCCCTGCGCAAAGTCGGGCGCAACGATCCCTGTCCCTGCGGCAGCGGAAAAAAATTCAAGAAATGCTGCCTGACATGATGCAGTACCCACATTCGCAAATAATAGCGGATTGCCGATGCGTACGCGGCACAGCTCGATGATGTGTCGTCGATAGAGCGGCTTGATCGATTCCTCGATAGCCGCTTTCACCACTGGCTCAACAGCGGCGTTTGGCCCACCGCGATTTCCATGAATGCGCTCACCGATGCGCGGATTCGATTTACCTCTCCCCAGCGGGGAGAGGTCGATTTGCGCAGCAAATCGGGTGAGGGGGTGCTGCCCTCACGAGAGACCGTAATCCCTCACCCGGCGCTGCGCGCCGACCTCTCCCGAAGGGAGAGGTGTTCCTATGCTGCTCCCGCTCGACCCGATCTCATCGCGCTCTAGTCAAGGATGTCGGCCCTCACGTCTGCCTTCCGTCGCTCGCGTTTCTTTGATCGCCAGATTCATTCATTCAGGCGGCCCTGAGCTTGACTTCCCATTAGGCCAACCTTAGTGAGTAACCACTTACTTGGTATTGAGTGATTACTCACTGGATAGCCTGCCGATGCCCGTTGCCACCACGATGAACCTGCCTACGCCCTGCCTTTTCTACGGTGCCCGCGTCCGGATGAGCCCACTCGGCCGCGAACGGCATCCCAAATACGGCGATCGGGAAGGGGTGATCGTCGGGAGCGGGACTCCGAGCAGCTGGCGGGTCAAGTTCGACGACCGCAAGACCATCCAGGCGATCCACCGGGACTATCTCGAACTGGCTGCCGAGCCGGCCGCCGCCGCGTCGCAAAGCGCTCCGCAACGCGGTTCTCAGGACGCGACACCTCGTTTGTGAGTGCCAGCTTCCGGCCTGAACGTGTCATGCACCGCCGGGCGCTCCGGGTTTGTTCGCCCTGATGCTCCCAAACGGCCCAATTGCCTTGCTTCTCACGAGAATCCGGCTATATACCGCGCCATCTCACACGGAAGCATGGCTCTAAAAGGCCGTCCGGTGGCAACCGGGCCGCAAGGCTCGTTTGCTCACACGCTTCCGGAGGAACCAACCGGAGAATATCACGATGGCGCTACCCGATTTTTCTATGCGTCAGCTGCTTGAAGCTGGCGTTCACTTTGGCCACCAATCGCACCGCTGGAATCCGAAAATGGCGGATTACATTTTCGGTGCCCGCAACAACATCCACATCATTGATCTCGCCCAGACGGTGCCGCTGCTGCATCGCGCGCTCCAGGCGGTCAGCGATACCGTCGCCAAGGGCGGCCGTATCCTGTTCGTCGGCACCAAGCGGCAGGCGCAGGACGGCGTGGCCGAGGCCGCCAAGCGTTCGGCGCAGTATTTCGTCAATTCGCGGTGGCTCGGCGGCACGCTGACCAACTGGAAGACGATCTCCGGTTCGATCAAGCGGCTGCGGCATCTCGAGGAAGTGCTCAATTCGGGCGATGCCAACGCCTACACCAAGAAGGAGCGTCTGACGCTGCAGCGCGAGCGCGACAAGCTCGACCGTTCGCTCGGCGGCATCAAGGACATGGGCGGTCTGCCCGACCTGATCTTCGTGATCGACACCAACAAGGAAGACATCGCGATCCAGGAAGCCCAGCGGCTCAACATTCCCGTTGCCGCGATCGTCGATACCAATTCGGACCCCAAGGGCATCACCTATGTGGTGCCGGGCAATGACGACGCCGGCCGCGCCATCACGCTGTATTGCGACCTGATCGCACGCGCCGTGATCGACGGCATCTCGCGTGCGCAGGGCGATTCCGGCATCGATATCGGCGCCTCCGCGCAGCCGATCCGCGAGGAAATCCCGGTTGCGCCGCAGCCTGCCGGCTTCCAGGGCCTGGCCGGGCCGCGCGGTGCCGCCGACGACCTCAAGAAGCTCACCGGCGTGTCCGGCGCGATCGAGAAGAAGTTCAACGATCTCGGCATCTTCCATTACTGGCAGCTCGCCGAACTCGATCACGACACCGCACACAAGATCGGCGAAGAGGTCGGGCTTCCGTCCCGCGCCGATGGCTGGGTCGCCCAGGCCAAGGCGATGACCGCGGAAGCGGAATAACGCGAACAAGCGTGGCCGGAATTTCCCGGCCACCGCTTCGGTTCCCAGATACGACATTCCCTGGTGGTGGAAGGCGGCGAGGCGGCAACAGCCGCGCCGCGCTCGCCCTGACAGGCAAGAAGGACATTCAGCGATGGCAACGATTACAGCAGCGATGGTCAAGGACCTGCGCGAGACCACCGGCGTCGGCATGATGGATTGCAAGCAGGCGCTTGCCGAGAACGACGGCAACATGGAAGCCGCGATCGACTGGCTGCGCAAGAAGGGCCTGTCCAAGGCCGCCAAGAAGTCCGGCCGCATTGCCGCGGAAGGTCTGATCGGCGCGCTGACCGCAGGCACCAAGGGTGTCGTGGTCGAGGTCAATTCCGAGACCGACTTCGTCGCGCGCAACGAACAGTTCCAGGGCTTGGTCAAGATGATCGCCCAGGTCGCGCTCAAGGTCGGCGCCGACGTCGAGAAGATCAAGGCCGCACCGGTCGGCGACGTCACCGTCGAGCGCGCGATCCAGGACGCGATTGCCACCATCGGCGAGAACATGACGCTGCGCCGCGCCGCGATGCTTGAAGTCAGCCAGGGCGTGGTGTCGAGCTACGTGCACAACGCCGTGGTCGAAGGCGCCGGCAAGATGGGCGTGATCGTGGCGCTGGAATCCACCGGCAAGACCGACGAACTCGCCGTGCTGGCCCGCCAGATCGCCATGCATGTCGCCGCGACCAACCCGCAGGCGCTGGATTCGGCCGGGCTCGATCCCGCCGCTGTGACGCGTGAGAAGGACATCCTGGCCGACAAGTACCGCCAGCAGGGCAAGCCCGAAAACGTGATCGAAAAGATCGTCGAGTCCGGCCTGAAGACCTTCTACAAGGAAGTCTGTTTGCTGGAGCAGTCCTTCATCCACGACAATTCGAAATCGGTCGCCCAGGCGGTCAAGGAAGCTGAGGGCAAGATAGGTGCTCCGGTGAAAGTAGCCGGATTTGTGCGCTATGCTCTCGGCGAGGGAATCGAAAAGCAGGAATCCGATTTCGCGGCCGAGGTCGCCGCCGCCAGCGGCAAGAAGTAATCGCCGGAAGAGTCCTTCCGGCGTGTTGGCGCCGGGAACGGCCGGGCTGGCCCAAGGGAAGTAGCAATGGCTGAGCCGGTCTATCGTCGGGTGGTGATCAAGCTCTCGGGCGAATATTTTGCCGGCGCGCATTCCTTCGGCATGGATCAGCCGACCATCGACCGCATTGCCGCCGACCTGATCGCTGCCAAGCAGCTCGGCGTCGAAGTCGCCGTCGTCGTCGGTGGCGGAAACATGGTGCGCGGCGTCGAGGTATCCTCGCGCGGCGTCTCCCGTCCGACCGGCGACACCATGGGCATGCTCGCCACCGTGATGAATTGCCTGGCGCTGGAAGCCGCGATCGAGCGGCGCGGGACCCCGGCGCGGACCCTGTCGGCCTTCGTCATGCCGCAGATCTGCGAGCTGTTCACCCGTAGTGCAGCGCACAAATATCTCGCCGAGGGCCGCATCGTGCTGCTCGGCGGTGGAACCGGCAACCCGTTCTTCACCACCGATACCACAGCGGTGCTGCGGGCGGCCGAGATCGGCGCCCAGGCGGTGTTGAAGGCTACCAATGTCGATGGTGTCTACAGTGCCGATCCCAAAAAGGACCCGTCCGCCAGGCGGTTCGACCGTTTGACGCATTCACAGGCGATCGAAGGCGGCTACAAGGTGATGGACGCGACCGCTTTCGCGCTTGCCCGCGAGACATCGCTGCCTATCATCGTGTTCTCGATCGCCGAACCGGGTTCGATAGGCGCGATCCTGCGCGGCACCGGCCACGGCACCATCGTCGGCGGCTGACAGGCCGGCGACGCATCTGATGCGCGCGGGCCGGACGGCGTCGGCGATCAGTTTTCAGGAGGGAGAGCGTTATGCCCACGGGTGGTTTCGACATCAACGATCTGAAGCGCCGCATGCAGGGCGCCACGGCGGCACTCAAGCATGAGCTCGGTGGATTGCGCACCGGCCGCGCCGCCGCCTCGATGCTGGAGCCGGTGCAGGTCGACGCCTACGGCACCCACATGCCGCTCAACCAGCTCGCGACCATCAGCGTGCCCGAACCGCGGCTGCTCTCGGTCCAGGTTTGGGACAAGTCGATGGTGAAGGCCGTTGAAAAGGCGATCGTCGATTCCAACCTCGGCTTGAGCCCCGCGACCGAAGGCCAGGTGTTGCGCCTGCGCATTCCCGAACTCAACGAAGAACGCCGCAAGGAACTGGTCAAAGTCGCGCACAAATATGCCGAGGCGGCCAAGGTCGCGGTGCGGCATGTCCGCCGCGATGGTCTCGATACCGTCAAGAAGCTCGAGAAGAATCACGAGATTTCCGAGGACGATCAGGAGCGGCTGGCCAATGATGTGCAGAAGGCCACCGACGGCATGATTTCGGAAATAGACCAATTGCTTGCGGCGAAGGAAAAGGAAATCCTTACCGTTTAACGCGCTAGGATCAGTCTATGTCGAATGCCGCCGCCCCTGCGACCGAAGCCCCGGATCCCTCCGGTGCGCCGTTGCATGTGGCGATCATCATGGACGGCAACGGACGCTGGGCGGCGGCCCGCGGCCTGCCGCGGGCGGAAGGCCATCGCCGCGGCGTCGAGGCGTTGCGGCGGGTGGTTCGCGCCGCCTACGAACTCGGCATTCAATATCTGACGATTTTTTCCTTCAGCTCGGAAAACTGGTCGCGTCCGGCGAGCGAGATCGGCGATCTCTTCGGTCTGCTCAGGCGCTTCATCCGCAACGACCTCGCGACCTTGCACAGCGATGGCGTCCGGGTCCGGGTGATCGGCGAGCGCGACGGACTGGAGCCGGATATCTGCGCGCTGCTGAACGAGGCGGAAGAGCTTACCAAAGGCAACACCAGGCTCAATCTCGTGGTTGCCTTCAACTACGGATCGCGTCAGGAAATCGCCCACGCCGCCCAGCGGCTGGCGCGCGAGGTCGCCGAAGGAAAGCGTGACCCTTCGTCGATCGATGCCGACACGCTGAGCCGATACCTCGACGCGCCCGAAATTCCCGATCCCGACCTGATCATTCGCACCAGCGGCGAGCAGCGGCTTTCGAATTTCCTGATGTGGCAGGCGGCCTACAGCGAACTGGTGTTCGTGCCGATCCACTGGCCGGATTTCGACAAGGCGGCGCTGGAAGAGGCGATCGCCGAATATGCCAGGCGGGAGCGCCGTTTCGGCGGTCTGGCCGCGAAAACCGGATCGTGACCGAGGGCGAAGCCGCACCGGCGGCGGATGCCGAGAAGGGGTCGCGCAATCTGATGATGCGCGTGCTCGCCGCCCTGGTGCTCGCACCGGCAGCCATCGCCATTGCTTACGCCGGCGGCTGGCTGTGGGCCGCACTGGTGACGCTGGCCGCGATCGGCCTCTATGTCGAATGGCTTGGGATCGTCGGTGCGGGACGTGAGCCGCGCGTGATCGCGCCCGGCGCGGCAGCCCTTGCCGTCGGCGGAATCTGTCTGGCATTGGGGCGGATCGATGCCGCGCTTGTCGTGCTGGCGGTCGGTCTCGCCGCCGTGGCGTTGCTGTCGGCTGAACGCCGGCGCTGGACCGCGACGGGATTTGTCTACGCCGGCGCCGCGGCGCTTGCATCGGTGCTGGTGCGCCTCGACCCGGTCAAGGGATTTTCCGCGCTGATGTTGATCCTGATGGTCGTCTGGGCGTCCGACATCGGCGGCTACTTTGCGGGCCGCGGCATCGGCGGGCCCAAGCTGTGGCCGCGGGTCAGCCCGAAAAAGACATGGGCGGGCGCGATCGGCGGCTTTGCCTTGAGTCTGGTCGTTGCCGGCGGCTTTGCCGCCTTCGGGTACGGCCCGGCCGGCCCGTTATTGCTGTTGGCTGCGGTGCTCTCGATCGCGTCGCAACTCGGAGATCTGTTCGAATCCGCCGTCAAACGCCGTTTCGGCGTCAAGGATTCCAGTCACATCATCCCCGGGCATGGCGGTCTGATGGACCGCCTCGATGGCTTCGTCGCCGCGGTCGTCCTGGCGGCGATTTTCGGCCTTTTGCGGGGCGGCGCCGATGGCGTCGGCCGCGGTCTTATGGTTTGGTGAAGATATGAGCGCTGTCCCGTTGCGTAACAATAAGGCCGCGGCATCCGCTGTGCGCTCCGTGACCGTGCTGGGTGCCACCGGCTCGATCGGCGACAGCACGATGGATTTGCTGCGGGCCTCGCGCGACCGCTATCAAATCGAGGCCTTGACCGCGAACACCAATGTCGAGGGGCTGGCCAAGCTCGCCCGCGAATTTGGCGCGCGGTTTGCAGCCGTAGCCGATCCCGATCGCCTCGGCGAGCTGAAGGACGCGCTGGCCGGCACAAGCACCGAATGCGGCGCCGGCGAGAGCGCCATCATTGAAGCTGCGGCCCGCCCGGCCGACTGGGTCATGGCCGCCGTCAGCGGCGCGGCCGGATTGAAGCCCGCGCTCGCGGCGGTCGATCGCGGCGCCACCGTCGCGCTGGCCAACAAGGAATGCCTGGTTTGCGCCGGCGACTTCTTCATGCAGCGCGCGTTCAAGGCGGGGGCCTGCATCCTGCCGGCGGATTCCGAACATAACGCGCTGTTCCAGGCGCTGGCTTCCGGCAACCGCGAGGAACTGGTTCGCGTCATCATCACCGCTTCGGGCGGACCGTTCCGGACCTGGGCCGTCGCCGACATCGAGCAGGCGACACTGGCGCAGGCGCTGAAACACCCGAACTGGAGCATGGGTCAGAAGATCACCATCGATTCCGCCTCGATGATGAACAAGGGGCTCGAGGTCATCGAAGCCTCGTATCTGTTCGCGCTGACACCGGACGAGATCGACGTTCTCGTCCATCCGCAGTCGATCATCCACGGCATGGTGGAATTTTCCGATCGTTCCGTCGTGGCCCAGCTCGGCGCGCCCGACATGCGCACGCCGATCGCGCATTGCCTCGGATGGCCCGACCGGATCGTCGGCCCCGCCGCCAAGCTCGATCTCGCCAGGATCGGGCAGTTGACCTTCGAGGC
>CALROE020000063.1:0-9627 GCA_943369715.1 Bradyrhizobium ivorense | reverse complement strand
CGTGCCGGCGCGGGAAGATCTGGCGACCCCGGAATCCTGGTCGTCGCCGATCTCGACCCGGACCGCGATCGAAGCCATGCCCGAGGGCTGCATCGCGGTGGTCGACGCCATGGGCGTCACCGACGCCGGCATCTTCGGCGACATCCTGTGCGCCCGCATGGCGAAGCGCGGCGTGGCGGCGCTGGTGACCGACGGCGTGGTGCGCGACCTCGAGGGCGTACTCGGCACCGGACTGCCGGTGTGGTGCGACGGTTTTGCAGCGCCGCCCTCGGTCGCCGGGCTGACCTTCGTGGGCTGGGGCGAGCCGATCGGCTGCGGCGGGGTCGCGATCTTCCCGAACGACATTATCGTCGCCGACCAGGACGGCGCCGTGGTGATCCCGGCGGCATTCCTCGACCTCATTCTGGCCGAGGGCGCCGAGCAGGAGCGCATGGAGGCCTGGATCGTCGATCAGGTCAATGCCGGCGCGGTATTGCCGGGTCTTTATCCCATGAACGCCGAGACCAAGGCGCGCTACGCCGCCGCGAAGAAATAATCAGGGCGCGACACAGCGCCTGTAACCGAGGAGAAACTCCATGGATATCTATCTCGCCGGATCACGGCCGACACGCCGCGGGCCCAAAGAGTCCTTTGTCGGCACGGTCTGGCAGGATCCGATCATTACCTGCGAGGCGCCGGCACGGCTTGCTTCCAATCACGTTGCCTTCGAACCGGGCGCGCGGACCAACTGGCATACGCATCCGCTGGGGCAGACGCTCTATGTCCTCTCAGGTGTCGGCCGGGTCCAGACCAAGGGAGGCCCGATCCTTGAGATAAAGCCGGGCGACGTGGTGTGGATTCCCGCGGGCGAAAAGCATTGGCACGGCGCTTCTCCAACCAATGGCATGGTTCACGTCTCGATGCAGGAAGCGCTGGACGGAAGTTTTGTCAATTGGATGGAGCCGGTCACCGATGAGGAATATTCGGCGAAGGTCGGTGGTTGATCCGGCTCCGTAACGCCCTGCAGGACGAGCTTCCGGGCTTGAGCGGATTATGCCTCCGCGCCAAGGCCCATTGGGACTACGACGCGTCCTTCATGGCCGCTTGCCGGACTGAATTGACCCTTCATCCCGACGAACTCCAGAACACCAGTCTTCAGGTCGCAGAGCGCGATGCGGCCGTTGTCGGTCTCGCTCAGGTCAAGGCCACCGGTGCGGGTGCCGAGTTGCTGAAGCTCTTTGTCGAACCTGCTTTGCTGGGGTCGGGAATTGGTCGGCTATTGTTCGAATGGGCAACGGCCAAGGCGCGCGATCTTGGCGCCGCCAGGATGATCATTGAGGCCGATCCTGGCGCGGCTCCGTTCTACCATCGAATGGGCGCGCATCAGGCGGGCTTCACGCCTTCCCAATCGATTCCGGGCCGAATGCTGCCACGAATGCTGATGGAATTGGGAAGGCAAGGTTAACCGTCCGAACGGTGGCACAATTCTCGCAAACCTCTGCTGTTGGTGATGCAGTTGTTCTGGGATGACACAGCCCCTGTCCAAAAAGGATACGACGGATGATCAGATCGTTAGCGGCCCGTAGCTTGTCGGCGCGCCAGAAGTCGAGCATTCGGAACATCGCTTACAGCCTGGGCGGATATACAAGGCGCCCGGTTGAAGTTCTGGTGGAAGACCTTGTTCTGCTCGATGGCGCCCGGACCTTTCTGCAGATCGGTGCCAATGACGGTTATCTCTCCGACCCGCTCAACCTCGCCATCTTCCGCCACCGATTGGCAGGTACGTTTGTCGAGCCGCAGTCGAATTATTTTCGTGAATTGCAGAAGACTTATCGCGATTTCTCCGGCATGGCTTTCCTGCAATATGCCATCGCCGCCGAGAGCGGCACCATGACCATGTACACGCTGGACTGCAGCAACGGCCGGCTGCCCGGCTGGGCCCATGGCGTAGGCACGCTTTCGCAACAGCAGATCCGCAAGTTCGGCGACCAGATCGACGACATCGAATCCTATATTCGATCGGACGAAGTCCAGTGCATCACGGTCCCGGACCTGCTCGACCGCGCGGCGCATCGCGATCCCGACATCATCGTGGTTGATGCAGAGGGGTTCGACCACCTCATCCTGTCGCAGTTCGATTTTGCCCGGCTTTCGACCAAGCTCGTGATCTACGAAACCGAAAGCATGACCAGGGCAGATGCCGCCGATCTCGCGAACAAGCTGGAGCAGGGCGGCTTTGCGATCTTCGAAGCCGAACAGGACACCGTCGCGCTGAAGCGCAGTACCGAAACCTTTCGCCGGAAAAACGCGGCCAGCAGCAAGGCTGCATAGCAACCTGACGCCGCCGAAGGCCCGTTTCTGATAGCGGGGCTGGCGCCACGATCCCCGTCTAGTTCAACCGGCTCCAGGTCTGGCCGCCACAGAACATGCCGCCAAACGCGCAGCCCTGAACGCGCAGCCGGTCGGAGCCTTTCAGCGCGATTGTCGAATCATAGGTGCTGCCGCTGCTCGGATCCAGAATCCGTCCGCTCCACTTGGCGTCCTTGGCGGGCTTCATGTTGATCAGGACCTGTTCGCCGTTCTGGTTCGACTTGGCGTCGACGGAATATCCGCACAGGTTGGGGCCGCATTGCTCGATCCGGACCTTGCCTTCCTTCTCTTCGGTCAGCCACACGCCGAGCGGCGAGTTGGCTGCTGTTGCTGCGGGGGCAGCTGCCTGCGGCTTCGGAGCTGGTGCTAGCACCGGCGCTGCCACGGGAGCCGTCGCCACGACAGGCGCGGGGACCGGTTGGACAGCGGCAGCGGGCGGCGGATCCGGCTGGGCCTGCGGCGCGGGCGCGCTCAGCGGGGGCTGGGTTGCGGTCACGGCGGGGCCAACTGCCGCGGTTGAGGGTGCGGCAGCTGCGGGAGCTGGCTCGGTCGCCGTGCTGGCCGGCGCCGGGGCCTGTGGATCGGTCTTGGCCTGCTGCGGCGCCTGTTTGCGCGACCGGTCGCTGTCCTGGTCGTCGCGCGAGCGTTTCGCCTTCTTTCCGGTGTTGTCGTAGACGCCCGGGATCGAAACCGTGCCGCGATCGGGATCAATGGTAATGGTGCGTCCGCCATAGTCGAAGGTGTACTGGGCCTGCGCGGCGGGGCTTGCCAGCAACAACGTGGCGATCACAAAAAGCGTTCTCATCAAGACCTCCTGAGCAGGTGAAATCTCAGCGTTCACCGTACGTTGCGACAGTCTCTTGCAACGTGACCTACATCACTTTCATGGCTATGAGTCGTGGGTTAACAGGTTTGGTTCAAATGGGTGTGTCAGCAGCCAGTCTAGGTGACGGCGACGGACGCGGTCAATTTGGCGCCGGCATTGATCCGGCGCCCGAAAATTACATTTCGCCGACGTCCTTGCGGACCAGATTCGCCGCAGCGGCGCGTCCGGACATTTCGCTTCGGATCTGCTCGAAGCGCTCCCGCGCCTCGCTCGCGCGATCATCCACAAACCTGATCGCTTCATCCGGCGCCAACGGTCCGCTGATAACCGGCGTGGAATTCTCGCCGATCGTCTCGTCGACAAAATATTCGTCATTGGCCTCGCGGCGAACCGTCCATCTGAACCGGATCGCAGCCATCGGGCCCGGGCCGATCTTCGAATAGCCCTCGGCCTCGATCGGCTCGGGCGCAGCAGGCACAACGGGCTGATCCTCTACCGCCGATTTCTCCGGTACCGCCGATATCTCCGGCTCGCGTTGGGGTTCCGGATGATCGAGAATGCTGGCGATGGCCGCCAGCGCATGATCGGTCGGGTCGCTCTGATTCAAGATCTGAAGCCTCCGGGCATTGCATTGGCAGGCGAACACGGGGAACTCCGCTGCCAGCGCCGAGTTCCCTTCCTCGCTCTTGAATAAGGCTGAGTTTTGTCAGTTTACGCGCAAACCGGAGGCAATTTGCCCTTCCAGGGCCGCGCCTGCTCCAGTTGAGCCGCGAGCCGGAACAAGGTCGCCTCGTCGCCGGAGCGTGCTGAAAACATCATGCCGAGCGGCAATCCAGCCGCATTCCATGCCAGCGGCACCGACATCGCGGGCTGGCCGGACATGTTGAACATGGCCGTCGCCGGCATGTAGCGCCGCAGGATCGGGGCGATATGCGACAGATCCTCCGACATCGTATTGAGCTCGCCGATCCGCAGTGGCGGCGAACAGAGCGTCGGGCACAGCAGCACATCGCAGCTCTCGAAGAACGTGGCGAGGGCGCGCGAAATCTGGAACGCGGCAAGTTGCGCGGCGACATAGTCGGTTGATGTCGCCTTTTGCGCGTTATGCGCGCTCGCCAGCGTCAAGACCTCGAAATCGTCTGAAGTCATGGCGCGGCCGAAGAGCTGCTCCGCAAGCCGCACAGTCAGCGCGGTGTTGGCGGCCACGATGGTCGACATCACCACCGCCGGATCGGCAGCCAGCACCGGCGCGCGTTCCTCGACGTGATGGCCGAGGCCGGCGAGCAGCGCTGCGATCTCGCGGGTCGCCGCGGCGATTTCCGGATCGATCGCGTCGCCATAGGGCGACTTGTCGGTGAAGGCGATGCGCAAGCGGCCGGGATCGCGGCCGACTTCCTCGAGGAAGGGCCGCTCTGGCTGCGGCGCCACATAGGGGCTCGACGTTTCAGGCCCATGGATCGCATCCAGCATCGCCGCACTATCGCGCACGCTGATGCTGACGACATGGCCGCAGGAAAATCCGCCCCAGCCTTCGCCCCGATCGGGCCCGAGCGGGGTGCGCGCCCGGGTCGGCTTCAATCCGAACACGCCGGATGCGGAGGCCGGAATGCGGATCGAGCCGCCGCCGTCACTGGCATGCGCGACAGGCAGAATGCGCGCCGCGACCGCCGCGGCGGCGCCGCCGGATGAGCCGCCCGACGAATGCGCCAGATTCCACGGATTGCGGGTCGGCCCGAACAGGCGAGACTCGGTGGTCGGCATCAGACCGAACTCCGGACTGGAGGTCTTGCCGAAGATCGCGAGGCCGGCGTCGAGGAAGCGCTGGGCGAGGGTGCCGCTATGGTTGGCGACATTGTCCCTGTAGATGCTGGCGCCGAAGGTCGTCCGCGTACCCTCGAGAAGTTCCAGATCCTTCAGCAGAAACGGCACGCCGGTGAAGGGACCATCGGCCAGCCCCTTGTCGATCTGCCGCTTCGCATCGTCGTAATGCTTGACCACGACAGCGTTGATCTGTGGATCGACCCTGGCGGTGCGGGCGATCGCCTCGTCCAGCAGCTCCGTGGCGCTGACCTGCTTCTTGCGGACGAGATCGGCAAGACCGATCCCGTCATAGTTGCCGTATTCCTTGAAAGCCATGCGGATATCCGTGGGGAAGCGCCGAAGTGTTCTATTCAGGCCGGACGCGGTCGCACCCGGTTCAGCCGAGCACGTCCTGGTTGATGACGTTCTGGCGCAGCGGCTGGCCATCGAGCGCGCTCAGGATATTGCGTGCGGTTTGCTCGCTCATCCGGTCGACCGCTTCCCGGGTCACGCCCGCGACGTGCGGCGCCATGATGACATTGGGAAGCCCGAACAGCGAATGCCCCGACGGCGGCGGTTCCTGCTCGAACACATCGAGACCGGCGCCCGCCAGCTTGCCGGACGAAAGCGCGTCGTACAGTGCCTTCTCGTCGACGATGCCGCCGCGCGCGGTGTTGATCAGATAGGCGGTCGGCTTCATGCGCGCCAGCCGCGCCGCGTTGAACATTCCGACGGTTTCGGGATTCTTCGGGCAATGGATGCTGACAAAATCGGCGCGCGGCAGCGCCGCATCGAGATCGCTGACCGGCTCGCAGCCGGCGGCCTTGATTTCGGCGGCGGGCTTGTAGGGATCGTAGATCAGCACGTTCATTTCCATCGCCAGGCAGCGCTTGGCGGTGCGGGTGCCGATGCGGCCGAAGCCAATGATCAGCACGGTCTTGCCGTAGAGGTCGTAGGGCAGCATGCCGAGCCGGCTGGCCCATTTGCCGTCCTTGACGATGGAATGCATTTCGACCGCGCGCTTGGCCAGCGTCAGCATCATGAACAGCGCCTGTTCGGCAACCGACGGCGAATTCGCGGTGCCCGCCACCATCAGCGGGACCTTGCGGCGGCTCAGCGCGGGAACGTCGACGGCATCGAAACCGACGCCGATCCGGGTCACCACCTTCATGTCCCCGGAGGCCACCAGCTCCGGTTCGCCGAACCGGGTAGCGCCGAGCGCGACGCCATGGACCGGCGCATGCTCCCTGAGCTTGGCCTCGAAATCCCCGGCGGAAATCATGTTCGGGAATTCGACGAGGTCGAGGTCGTCCCGTGCCTGCAGCAGAACTCTTCCGGCCTGCGAAAACGATTCAGTTATGAAGATTTTCTTCTTGTTGGTCGTCATTCGCGTGCCCCTGCTGCGTTTCTCGTCTTGCGGCCGTCAAATGACGGCGCCTGTGGCCTCATTTAGCAGGTGCATATTGTTGAGGTCTATCGCCAATCGCATCGGGGCGCCCGCGCGCGCGTCGGCATTGGGATTGACCCGACCGCAGATCTCGACACCCTCCAGGATGAAATAAATCATCGTCTCCATGCCCATCGGTTCGATCACATCAAGTACCGCATCGAAGTTCTCGACGCCGGGCTCCGCGTGCGGACTGGCTTCGGTGATGTGTTCGGGACGCAGGCCGAGCTGCAGTCTGTCGGTTCGCGAGACGTTCTTGTATCGGTCGGCGCGGGCCGGCGGCAGCGGGAAAACAATACGGTCGGTCAGGCGGATGTGCATCTTGCCGCCGATGTCTTCCAGCCTGCAGGCCATGAAATTCATCGCCGGAGAGCCAATGAAGCCGGCGACGAAGCGCGTGGCCGGTTTGTGATAGAGTTCGTTGGGCGTCCCGATCTGCTCGATCCGGCCATGGTTCATGACCACGACCCTGTCGGCGAGCGTCATCGCCTCGACCTGGTCGTGGGTGACGTAGACGGTCGTGGTGCGAACCTTCTGATGCACCTTCTTGATTTCGATCCGCATCTGTACCCGCAGCTTGGCGTCGAGGTTGGACAGCGGTTCATCGAACAGAAACACCTTGGGGTTCCGCACGATGGCGCGGCCCATCGCGACGCGCTGGCGCTGGCCGCCGGACAGCTGCTTCGGCTTGCGGTCGACCAGTTCGACGATATCCAGCATGCGGGCGGCTTCGTCGACCCGGGTCTTGATCTCGGCTTTCGGATAGCGCTTCAGCCGCAGTCCGAACGACATGTTCTCCGCCACCGTCATATGCGGATAGAGCGCGTAGTTCTGGAACACCATGGCGATGTCGCGGTCCTTCGGCGGCACGTCGTTGACGACGTCGCCCCCGATCATGATATCGCCGTCGGTGATATCCTCCAGCCCCGCGATCATCCGCAGCGTGGTCGACTTGCCGCAACCCGAGGGTCCCACCAGTACGACGAATTCATGGTCGGCGATGTCGAGATCGATGCCGCGCACCGCTTCGACCTCGTCGTAACGTTTGACAACCTTGCGCAACGTGACGTCAGCCATTGAGTTCAACCCTTTGTCGAACCGGCGGTCAGGCCGGCGATGTAGTAGTCCATCAGGAAGGCGTAGATGATCAGCGGTGGTGCGGCGCCGAGCAGGGCGCCGGTCATGATCTGTCCCCAGGCGAACACGTCACCCTTGATCAGGGTGGTGACGATACCGACCGGCAGCACCAATTGATCGGTCGACGTCGTGAACACCAGTGGATAGAGGAACTGCGCCCATGACACCGTGAAAGCGAAGATGGTCGCGGCGATCAGGCCGGGCAGCGCGACCGGAATGAAGATCCGCGTCAGCGTCTGGAACCATGTCGCGCCGTCGATGATGGCGGCCTCGTCGAGTTCCTTCGGGATCGACGCGAAATAGCCGATCATGATCCAGGTGCAGAACGGCACGGTCAGCGTCGGATAGACGATCAACAGCACGTACCACTTGTTGATCAGCTGGATCCCGGTCAGATCGTTGAACACCACGAACATCTTGAACAGCGGCAGAAACAGCAGCGTCTCGGGGATCAGATAGGTCAGGAACACCCCGGTCGCGAGTGTTGCCGAGCCCCAGAACCGCATTCGCGCCAGCGCGAATGCCGCAGGCACGCTGATCAGCATGGTGATGGTCACGACGAAGATCGAGACCAGCGCCGAATTGCGAAAGAAGGTCAGGAACTCGTTCGATGTCAGCAACTCGACATAGTTCGACAGCGTCGGATGGAAAACCCACCACGGATTGGTTGCCGCAGAGATTTCGGCGCTGGTCTTCAGCGACGTGATCAGCATGTAGAGCGGCGGCACCAGCGAGAAGATCGCGAACAGCGTGAGGAAAAAGTACGACCATCTCAACGCCCAGCTGCGGTCGCGGCTCATGCTGTTCAGTTTGACGGCGCGGGTCGGCGCGCCCTTGTCGATCGCGACGGTGCTGGTCATCAGGCTTCATTCCCACGTTTGTTGATGTCGCGCAGGATGAATACCGCGGCGATTGCAAGTATCGGCACCATGAACAGCGAGACGCTGGCGCCGAGCGGGATGTCGCCGCCCTCGATGCCGATCCTGAAGGCCCAGGTGGCGAACATGTGGGTATGGTCCAGCGGGCCGCCGGCGGTGAGGATGCGTACGATATCGAAGTTGGCAAAGGTGACGATCAGGGAAAACAGCGTCGTGATCGCGATGATGTTGCGCATCATCGGCAGCGTCACGTACCAGATCCGCTGCCACCAGCTGGCGCCGTCGATGGCGGCGGCTTCGTAGAGCTGATCGGGGACCGATTTCAGCGCAGCCAGGTACATGATCATGAAGAACGGAGCGCCGAACCAGATGTTGACCAGAATGACCGAGAACCGGGCCCAGCCGGTCTCGCCGGTCCACGGAATCCGGTCGACGCCGACTCCCGCCAATAGATAGTTGAAGGCGCTGTACGACGGATCGAACAGCCACAGCCACGCCAGCGTGCTCATGGCCGGGGGAATCACCCACGGCACCAGCAGCATTCCGCGCCATTTGCGCTGGCCCTTGGCCGGAATGTTGTGGACGAAGTGGGCTACGATAAATCCGATCAGCGCCTTGAAGATCACGGCGGTGATCGCGAAAATGCAGGATTGCTGGACTACCAGCCAGAACGTTTCACGCGTGAACAGGAACTGGAAATTTCCCAATCCGACGAAACGTTGCATCGACTTGTTCAATGTCGCCAGATGCAGCGAGTAGAACGCGGGATAAATCACCAGAAGCGAGATCAGCAGGATCAGCGGCAGCGTCATCAGGAAGGCCGCGGTGGATTTTCGCTTTAACGCGGTGCGCAAACTGGCGCGCTTGCGCACCGTTCGCGGAGCGGCGGCGGTCCGCTCAATCGCGACATCAGCCATGATGCATTTTCCCCACGAGTTTCATTTCAAAGAAGCGGTTTCCGCGTCGAGAAGCCGGCGCGGCGCCGGCTCCCAATCGTGTCGGCAAGCGGATGCGCGCCGCCATGGCCCGAAATCGGCCGGGCCGTGGCGGCGAAATCCCCTCAGCTCCGCATGAAGCCTTCGAGTTCGCCTTGCGCCCAGGAAAGCGTCTTTTCCATCGCTTCGCCGCGGTAGTAGCGCACACACATCTTGGTCAGGGTCGCCTGGGTGTAGATCTGCTGGGCAATCTTC
>CALROE020000062.1:0-9639 GCA_943369715.1 Bradyrhizobium ivorense | reverse complement strand
CTCGTACTTGCGCTTCCACGCCTGATAAGGATCTTCCGGCACCTGCCCGCGCAGCAGATCTCTCCCGGCATCGAACGCATCGCGACGGCTGACGCCCGCCGTCTGCAGCATCAGCAAAGACGCAAGCGCAGCGAGGCCTCCGGTGACGGCGATGGCGCCGCCGGTCTCCACTGCCGACCAGATATCATTGAAGTCGATGGGCTGCTCGCCGGAGTCAGCAGATTGATTGGGATCGGTCTGGCCTGCCTCAGGCTGACCGGCCGAAGACCGATCCGCTCCCGGTTTGCCGGCTTTCGACCCCCCGGCTTGTATTTCCGGAGGCAGCCCGGGCCGGTCGATGCTGTACCCCAACGAAGTATAATAGCGGCGTACCGCCTCGTGCCATTGCAGGACCACGGCGAGAAGCTCGGCGTCGGTCGGCAGCGGCTCAACGATTTCGGGCTTTGGACCCCGACCGCCAAATCGCAAAACCGGATGGCCATTGACATAGCTGTCGGAGTGAATCGCACCATCGACAACCGTATACGAAAATCTGTTATATCGGTCGTTATCGGTGGAATGCTCCTCCAGCAATATGTCGATATTTCCCTGTTGGAAGCGCCGGCATTTGTATCTGTCGTACTGCTTGGACAACGCCACGCATTGTTCGAGTTTGTTCGCGACGAGGTTCTTGGCCCAATAATTATATTCAAAGATGGTAGGAAATATCGCGACATCGATCTTCGTGTCGCTTTTCGATCGGCGCAGGCCTTCGGGATAGGGCTTGACGTAATGGGTGGGCTTGTCCCGATTAGCATCCTGTTCGAACAAGAATCCGGGCGGCGCATGTTCGGGCGGGATTGGCTTGTAGCCGTAATCCAGGGCGTCGGCCGTTTCGAACCGGAACACCGCAGCCAACAGCACCAGCAGGAAGAAGCCGACGTTGCCGCCCATCGCGTTCACTCCGCGAAGCCGATGGTCTCGAGGACATGGGTAAAGACGTTGCTGGTGGCGGCGTAGCGCGCTTGCGGCGCGCCGAAGGTGACGAAGTAGAACACGTGGCCGGCATCGATGATGGCGACATCCTCGCGCAGCAGATCCGGCGAATCGGAGCCGGCAAACTGCACTGAGAAGACGATGGCCGGCCGCAACGCGATCTGCGTGGTCCGTTCGCTGAGCAGGCGGTAGTTGTCGGCGCCTTCGGAGAGCCGGTTCTTGATGATCTTGGCCTCGCTGGTCAGCGTCGCCCTGGCGCGACGGCGCTCGGCGCGGAAGGTGACATGGAGGACGTCTTCGCCGTCGGCCTCCAGTCCCTGGAAGTCGATCACGTTCGGCTCGGGCATGGCCGAATTGGCCGAAGAGGAGTACGCCCATTTCGCCGGAACCTCCGCAGATACCCCGGCCTTGCCGCTGAAGCCCGGAATGCGCATGCCCATCCCGATGGAATCGAAGCGCCGCCAAGCCGGCTTGCCCGCCCCGGGTGGTCTCGTTTCGGGCTGCGTTGCTGCGGGCCTCGTTGCCGAAGGCGCGACCGGCGAACCGGCCGCATTGGCGGCCTTTTCGGGAATGGTGGGATCGATGCGGAAACTCTTGATCATCCGCGCGACCACCGGCTCGAACGCCGCGGCAGCCGCTTTCGGATAGGCGATCTCGAGCCGATGCAACATCGTCCCGCCCTCGCTGAGCAGTACCCGGCGCACAATGGTGTCGGCGTCCTTGCTGGCCACGACCTGGTACCAGTCCGCGCCATTCTGCTTCACTGCCGCGGCATCGCCGATGTCCAGCACATCCTCGGCCTGCAATTCCTCGATGGAGAAATTCAGGGCATTGGCGTGGCTGTAGATATGAAAGCGGGCCCCGGCCTTCTCCGCTGTGAAGTTCCGCCCGGCATTGTCGGGCGGCGGCGGCTGGATCGCGAACAGATCGCCGGGATAGTCGATCATCGCGCCATAGCGGGTGTTGGTATAGCCTTCCCACCGGCTCGCCTTGATCCCGCTCGTTGCGGAGCCCGCCGGCGGCGCGGTCACGATAGCGGGCGGGGTCGCGGGCGGCGCGGCCTTGGGTGGCGCAGCGGCGGTCGACGACTTCGGTGGCGATAGTGGGGCCCGTGGCCCGACCAGGACCAGTGCGGCAGCGAGAGCAGCGCCGCTGACCACCATGACCGCAACAAGGATGGCGCGTGACTTGCCGAAGCCCGAAACCGGCGGCGCGGAAGACGTTGCCGGGGCAGCCCGCTTCGATTCCGCAGCGGCTGCCGGCGGGTTCGAATCGAGCACGGCGGCGCCGCACTTGGTGCAGAATTTCTGGTTGGCAGGCAGTGGCGCGCCACACCCCGTGCAGAACGCGCTCATCATCGCTCTCCCGTGGCTGAAACGGCATCGCGCAACAGCCGGCGGGCGCGGGCATATCGAGCCAGCAACCCAAAACTGTTGCCGACGGCGAGGCCCATGCCGAGAAACGAAACCAGTGCCACGGCATAGGGAGTCTTCCCGCCCGCCAGCGACGCGGCCTGTGTCATGATCAGCGACAGCGCCCAGACCGCCAGAAACCAGATGTTGCCGCGCGCCCGTATCGCTTCGCCGTCGATGAACAGCAGGTTGGTCAGCGACCAGCCGATCCCCACCAACGCCCCGGCAGCTATGGCTAACCCGATCGCCGCGGCCGACAGCGGCGCTCCGGCCAGCGCGAAGAAGATCCAGGTGCAGAGCACGCTGACGATCGCACCGATCACCAGCGACCAGGGAGACAGTTTTCGCGCCTTGCGGAAGGTCAGCAGCATCGTGACAATGGACAGCGCGAACAGCGCCATGCCGATCAACCCGACGATGCGGAACAGTAATGCGCCGGAGGGATCGATGACCAGAAGTACGAACGCAGCGGCCAGTACCGCGACGGCGATGAGGAGCCAGCGCAACCAACGGGAAGAAATCGATAATGACACGCCGTGATCCTCCGCCCCTGAAATGACAGGAGCAAAGCTAGATCGTGGCCAATTCGCCGCCTTGTCCTAGGTCAAGGTGTTGAGCCCGCGCACCTTCGCCGACACGGCCGAAGCCGTTGGCCCCGACAGGGCCAGCACAGTCGATCACGGCTTCCACAGCTCGAAATATTGCGGGTCTTCGACCGGCATGAAGTCGGTGCCCGGCCATTCCTTGAGGTCGACGAGTTGCGGCGGCGCGCCGATCAAATAGCCCAGTTCGGAAATGGAATCGCTGGCGCAGAAGCCGTTGCCCCAGCCCACCCGCCAGCCGTCGTCACGTTTGCGCATCCAGAATTGCGCGACGACACTGGCCAGATTCTGTTCGCACGGCCCGACGGCCCTGTCCCATTCCGCCTTGCCAATGGCAACACCGTTCGGGCGCTGCGGATGCACCACCACCCAGGCGAAGCCGGCGGCGACGCGCAGGTTGCTGACCTTGAACTCGACTGGTTTGCCGAATGCCTTTTCAAAAACCGGACGCAGGCCATCGAGGATCGCCCTGCGCTCCGGCGAGCCGGATGGCGGGGTAACGACATCCTCTTGCGCGATCCTGGGCGGCGCCGGCAGCGGAGGCGGATTGACGATCAACTCAAGCTGCTCGTTGGTCCACAATTCGTCGTTCGAGCAGAGTTCGAAACCGGGATCGCCGCGGTTCGCGAGCGCGGTCCACAATTTGTTGTCCGGACCCCACTGGAAATAGATCTGCATCTCGATCGGCCGATTGCGGCCGGGGCAGCGTTTTGCCGCCAGCGCCATCGCGTCGCCGTCGACCGACACGACGCGGAATTGCAGCAGCGCCCGGCCCAACTCACCCCACACCACGCGCCGGTTCACGATCTCGTAGCGCTCCAGATCAAAGCGCTTGTCCTTGTTCCAGCCGTAGCCGCCGAGCCAGGTCTCGATCAGCGCCCGGGATGACGGATCGCGCTCGCCCGACCGCTGCGGCGGCTTGTTGGGCAGCACCACGATCTCGTGTGCCGAACCGGCTTGCGCCAATCGCGTCGCATTGGCTTGCACGGAGGGATGCCGCACCTCATCGGTACCGGTCCGCGCCAACGCGGGCCAAGCCAGCACCAGCAGCGCGGCAGCTATCGCAACTCCGATCGGAAGTCTCCGCGAACGGATGGTCGGTTTGCGTTTCAGAGGCTCGTCGCCTTGCATGCGTGGTTTCTAGCGCCGGCAGAATGATCGCTCTTGATCCTGATCAAGGCCGCTTTTGTCCGAGATCAACGCCATGCCTGCCCGGTCGGGAGATAATTTGAGAGTTGAACGTGAGAGAGCCTGCCATGATGATCGAAGCAGCGGAAGTTCGTTCGATTTTTGCCGGAGTCTTGCTCGCAGCCGTGGCCGGAGCGACAACGTTGTGCACGCCGGCTTCCGCACAAGACCTGCGCGCCTATTGCGCCAGGGTCGGCAACGATGACCGCGTCCAACCCATGCTTGGCAATTTGATACCAAACGCGCGGCGGATGTTCGAACTCGCGGCAGAGACGCCGGACTCCTACGTTCAGGCAAGTACCTCGATGCGCTGCGCCAGCGGCGCGGTCTGGCTCTGCAGCTACGGCGCGAACCTGGTGTGCGAAAAAGCCGACGTCAGCCGAAGTTCGGACGGGGCGGAACGGTTTTGCAGGCAGAACCCGGATTCGCCGGACATTCCGATGAGCGCGACCGGCCACGCCACAGTCTATGAATGGAAATGCGTTGGCCGGAGGGCGCGTATTGTCCGGCAATCCACCGAGGTCGACGCCCGCGGTTTCATCGCGGAGAACTGGAAGCAGCTGGAATAGTATCGCCTTGCCGACGCATGGCACGACCAAACAGACGGCTCCGTTCCGGCTGTTGCCTTCACCGAACGGTACCTCCATGCTGCCGTCCGGTTTCGTCGTCGCAAAAGGAATACTGAATGAACATCGATCTCACCGGAAAGCTCGCGCTGGTCACCGGCTCGACCCGCGGCATCGGGCTCGCCACCGCGACCGGGCTGGCGCAAATGGGCGCGGAAGTCATCGTCAATGGCCGCGAGGCCGCCTCGGTCGCCGAGGCGATCGCGAAGGTCAAGCAGGCCGTACCGGCCGCCAAGGCGCATGCGGCGGTGTTCGATCTCGGCCGAGCCGAGGGCTGCGCCGGGCTGGTGGCGCAATTTCCGCAAGTCGACATTCTCGTCAACAATCTCGGCATTTACGAGCCCAAGGCCTTTTTCGACATCGAGGACGACGACTGGACCAGAATGTTCGAAGTCAACGTCATGAGCGGGGTGCGGCTGACCAGGCACTATCTGAAGCGCATGCTCGATGCCAAGGACTGGGGCCGCGTCGTGTTCGTGTCCAGCGAATCCGCGATCTTCATTCCGAAGGAGATGGTGCATTACGGCTTCTCGAAAGCCGCCCAGCTCACCATCGCGCGCGGCGCCGCCGAACAGACCAAGGCCACCAACATCACCGTCAATTCGGTATTGCCCGGCCCGACCTGGGTCGAGATGGCGCCGGTCCGGCTGGCCGCTCGCGCCAAAGGTCTCGGCACGACGGCCGACGAACTCGCCGCCAAGACCTTTACCGAGCGCCGGCCGGCGTCGCTGCTGCAGCGCTATGCCACACCGGAAGAAGTGGCGAACCTGATCTGCTACGTTTGCTCCAAGGCTTCCAGCGCGACCAATGGCGCCGCCTTGCGTGCCGACGGCGGCATCGTCACCAATCCGTTCTGAGGATCAGGCTGCCGGTCGCTCACGCCCTGGCTCTCACCTCCCGCCGGAAACCCCCGTCAGGAGTCCACCCGTTACCCAGCCGTGCAGATAGCCGGCACCTCTGGCCGCCGCGCCGTCAGGATCGTCATAAGTGGCCAGCATCGAGCAGAGCACCCCGAACGGAATTCCACCCGCCGCCTCGTCCCACATCATCGCTTCCTCGGCAGAAAGCTCGCGGAACAACGGGATCACGTCCTGGCGCCAGATCAGGAGGCGGCTTGGCTCTGCCAGATTGACCGCATCCGGCGGGGTTTCGTCGTTCTTGAGCGCCCGCCAGACCGCGGGCACATTGGTTGTCAGGTCGAGCCTGATGGCGCTGGGGTGGACCATGAATTTGAGATCGTGCCAGACTTCCGGAGCAAAGCCGGCCATATCGGAGACGGCAAGCGCCGGTGCGTCCTGTGCGTCGAAGGCATCGTTGAGAGCTCTCTCCAGCGCGGCAAGATCGGACAGGATGGGATATTTGCTGTAGGGCACCGCTTCTTTCAGAAACGCCGGGAGGGCTCGCGAAAACCAGCGCAGATTTGGATGCCGCGAGGGATTTGCCGCAACATAGGCATATCCCATCTCATTGAACATCTCGTCGCCGAGATAGATGTGCAGCAGTTCGTGGTCGTTTCTGACGGCCTCGACCAGCCGCGAACCGTAGGCATGCCTGTAGACCCCAAAGAGGACATCGCGCGCTTCCTGCGGACTGTCGAGAATTTCAGCAAGAACCGAATCGTCGCCGGTCAGTATGCCGCGCTGAAACTCACTCTGTTGCCGCGCGAAGTCGCTCATCCCGTCTTCCTGCCCGGCGCCAGAACCTTCCCTGCTATCTCCCGGGTCCGGTTGACTTCGGCCATGAGTTCGTCGAGCGGCGGGATATTGTCGTCGCGCTCGATCATGGTCGAGACCCGGCCGAAGCGCTTCAACGCCGCGGCGTAGAGATCCCAGACATCCTCGCACACCGGATGATCGTGGGTATCGATGATGTGGGTACCCATGTGACTGTGGCCGGCCATGTGAAACTGAACCACCCGGTCCGCCGGAATACCGTCGAGGAAGCGGTGCGGATCGTAACCGTGATTGAAAGCGCTGACATAGACGTTGTTGACGTCGAACAGCAGCCAGCACGCGGAGCGGCGGGAAAGCTCGCTCAGAAACTCCCATTCCGTCATTTCGGAGTTGCTGAATTGCACGTAGGTCGAGACATTCTCGAGCACGATGGCACGGCCCAGATAATCCTGAACCAGCTGGACACGGCTTACGACGTGATCGAGTGCTTCGCTGGTGTAGGGTATCGGCAACAGATCGTGCAGGTTCTTGCCGTGCACGCCGGTCCAGCACAGGTGGTCCGATATCCATTTCGGTTCGACCCGGCGCGCGAGATCGCGCAGGCTCCGCAGATACTCGAAATCGGGTGGCGCGGTCGAAGCGATCGACAGCGACACGCCGTGCATCACGACCGGATAGCGTTGGCGAATCCTATCCAGCATCCGGAGCGGCTGGCCACCCGGCAGCATGTAGTTCTCGCTGATGACCTCGAACCAGTCGATCGGCGGATTTCCGCTGAGGATCTCGTCATAGTGCTGGGCGCGCAGCCCGAGGCCAAATCCGAGGAATGCCGGCTTGCCCGCATCCATCCGGTGCTCCGTCGTCGACGGCGAGGACGGCGGCGACGATTTGGCTGCAATGTTCATGAGGCCTCCGCCGGTGACCCGCCGGCAATGGATGCCGGCCGTATCGCTGTCATGAGTCTTGATTTCACAATCGACCTTGATCTCGGGGCCCGGACGTAGCCGGGCCCTTCGACCACGCAGCCGAGTTGTCAGCCCGCGACGAACTTGCCCTTCGCAGCTTCGCATTTATCCTTGGTCATCGCCGCGAATCCCTGGCCCTTGCAGGCATTCGCTCCCTTGGCAGGCGATTGGCCGCCCTTGCAGGCGCTCTGGCCCTTACAGGCGTTCGCACCGATGCATTTGCCTTCGCCGGCCGCGTAAGTCGCGGTCGACATGGTGGCGCCGGCCAAAAACATGGTGGCGGCGGCAGCAGCGATAGCGGCACCGGACTTCGAACTAAGCTTCATGATATTTTCCTCCAGACTTGGGTTGTTGAAACGGGACTCCTTGTGCCGGACTAACCAGTCCGGCCTTCAGGAACCCCCGAGCAGCATCTTCGGCAAACGACGTCCTGACCGGGTCGCAGCAAAATCTCCCCCACGCCAACAATGTCGCCGCGGCCGGACCTTCCCCTGTCGGCCCGATCCTTCATCGGTTGCCTGTCAAAGGTTTCGATTTCACAAGCCGGATAGTTACGCCTGCTCCGCATTTTTTCTTGCCCGCGCGGCAGACAGACCGTCCGAATCCTACGGCCGGCGTTCGCCTTCCTGACCGGTCACCCGCAGCAGCAGCCGGTCGAGGGAAGCCGCGCCTGGCCCCGCGATCGCCAGCCAAAGGAAGGCGGCCAGATAGGTGGCCTCCTCGAATCCCAGCAGCGTTTCGAGAGAATCCACGTTTTCCCACTTCGCCGCCCTGATCGCGACGATCATGACAACGGTCAGCATCGCTGCGGGAATCCGGGTCAACAATCCGAGGATCAGCATGGCGCCGCCGACGCATTCGACGCCGGAGACGAACGGGGTGAGCAGCCCCGGAAACGGAATGCCCCATTCGGTGAAATTCTGGATCATCTGGGGAAGGTTGTTGAGCTTGGCCCAGCCGGCAAGCATGAATACGTAACCGACGACCAGCCGCATCACCAGCGGTCCGACCCACGGGAAATGGGAAGCAATTTGCGCCGGCAGAGCGACGAGCAGAAGTACGATCGAGTTCATGGTTTCCCCCTTGTGGCGGCACGTTCAGGATCGATTCACAGACGAGTGGTCAAATTCGTCAGCCAGTCCGGCATCGCATTCGTCAGCGACGTTTCGACGATCTTGTCGAGGCCGGTGAGTACGAAGGCGCCGACGAACGCGAATGCCGCGCCCATGACCGGCTTGGCGATCCGCGACGTCCTGGCCAGCAGGTCCCGCCGGGCGAAGATTGCCTGCCTGGAACCATAGGCGAGCGCCAGGATGGGCGTCGCCGCCCCGAGCCCGAACACGGCCATCACGGCGGCCGCCTTGACCACCGTGTCGCCCTGGGCCGCAAGTCCGATCGCGGCTCCCAATGTCGGACCCGAACAGGGCGACCAGATCGCGCCCAGCAGGCCACCGAGCACGAATTGCCCTCCAAGTCCGGACGGCTGAATGCGATCGAGCAAGGTCTGGCCGCCGGTTGCGACCGGCGCTGCGAATGCCGCCAGTCTTCCCTGCAAAGCGGGAACGAGCAGCACCACGCCCATGGCCAGCATCAGCACCGCGATGGCGGATCTGAGCGTCGCGGGGTCGAGACCGATATTGAAACCGACCGAGGCGATCAGGGTGCCAAGCAAGGCGAACGATGTCGCAAGGCCGGCAGCCAGGGCAACCGGTCCCCAGGCGTGCTTTTCAAGCACGCCGAACAGGACGATCGGCAGCAATGGAAGCACGCATGGCGAGAGGGTCGATAACCCGCCCGCGGCATAGCTGAGCGCCAGATTGCCGAGTTCGGACACCCTCACAGGCCTTTCGAGACGAGGGCCTTGATGCTGGCGGGATTGGTGTCTCCCGTTGACCTGCCAACTTCGTTGGCGCCCTTGAATACGATGAGGGTGCTCTGACTTTGGACTCGAAAGCGCTTCAGGACATCCTTCGCGCTATCGAAATCCACCTCATAGACAATCAGGTTCGGCGTCGATTTTTCGATTTCCTGGACGATCGGTCGCTGCACCTTGCACGTCGGACACCAGGGCGCGGTCACATCGACGAGGATCGGCCTTCCGGCCGCTTGCGCTTGCTGGAACGCCTTCGTATCGAACGGTTGTCCGGCCTGGGCTGTCAGCGATGACATGGCGAGGAAGGCTATTGCGATCAGTGTCT
>CALROE020000061.1:0-9651 GCA_943369715.1 Bradyrhizobium ivorense | reverse complement strand
AAAACCTATCCCGAGTTCTGGATCAATTTGCGCGCCGGCATGGCGCCGGTCGCACCCGAGAGCGGCGTCCATATCTGCCTCCGCGCCAAGGCCACCGCCGATGTCGACGCGTTCCATGTGGCGGCGTTGCAGGCCGGCGGCCGTTCCGACGGCGCGCCGGGGCTGCGGCCGCATGATCGCGTCAAATACTACGCGGCGTTCGTGATCGATCCCGACGGCAATCGCATCGAGGCGGTGACGTTTCCGAAGGACGATGCGGAAGCTTGATAGCGCGCTCTAGAGCTTGCTCGCCAGTTCCGGCGTCATTCCCTCGGCGCCTTCAGGCGCGCGCGCGGCGGCGGCGCGCAGGCGCGGCAGGATGTCATCGACCCGTTCGGCCTTCAGAATATCGACCTGCAAATTGGGGCGGATGAATTCGGTCTCCCGCATATGCGCGAGCAGGGCCAGCAGCGGTTCCCAGAAACCGTCGATGTTGGCGAGCAGCACCGGCTTGGTGTGGCGGCCGAGCTGTTGCCAGGTCAGTTGCTCCACCAGCTCCTCCAGCGTGCCGATGCCGCCGGGCAGCGCCACGAAGGCGTCGGAGTGCTCGAACATCAGCCGCTTGCGTTCGTGCATGTCGGGCGTGACGATCAGCTCCTGCACGCGTTTGAGCGCGTTTTCACGGTTGGTCAGGAATTCGGGAATGATGCCGGTCACCGCGCCGCCGTGATCGAGCACGGACTTCGCCACGGCGCCCATCAGCCCGATCGAGCCACCGCCATAGACGAGGCGGATGCCGTCCTCGGCGAGGGTCTTTCCAAATGCGATGGCAGCTTCGACGAAGCGGGGGTTTGTGCCGGGGCCGGAGCCGCAATAGACACAAACGGTTTTGATCGTGGTCATATTGGCCATGTGGCACTGCAACGTAGGGGCGTCAACCCTGGCGGATTCACAAAGGCGATTGAATCGTCCGCTAAATCGGGGAAATCGCCAAAGATTTGCTGCCCTTGAGGGTGCATGCGGCGCGCAAACGCTCTATATGACGCAGCATGTCAACGAACCGAAAATCAGGCCCGACAGCGGGTCGGCGCAGCGTTTCACCTCAGGTCCTGCTTGATGGCCCACGCTGATTCGCGCCACGGCGCCGCCGCAGCGCCGGCTTCTCCCGACAAGTCCGTCGAACAGGCTTCCCTGATGGGGACGCTGGCGCATCTGTGGCCGTATATCTGGCCCGGCGACCGCGCCGACCTGAAGACCCGTGTGGTCTGGTCGATGGTGCTGCTCGTTGCAGCGAAGCTCGCGACGCTCACGGTGCCGTTCACCTTCAAATGGGCGATCGATGCTTTGACCGGCGCCGATACCGCGCCGGTGCAGGCGTCGAACTGGACGCTGTGGCTGATCGCTTCCCCTCTGATCATGACCGCCAGCTATGGCGGCTTGCGCGTGCTGATGGCGGTGCTGACCCAGTGGCGCGACGGAATTTTCGCGCGGGTGGCGATGCATGCGGTGCGCAAGCTCGCCTATCTCACCTTCGTCCACATGCACGAGCTGTCGCTGCGTTTTCATCTGGAGCGCAAGACCGGCGGGCTGACGCGCGTGCTGGAGCGCGGCCGCTCCGGCATCGAAGTCATCGTGCGGATGGTGATCCTGCAACTGGTGCCGACCATCGTCGAGGTTTCGCTGCTGATGGCGGTGCTGCTGTGGCAGTTCGACTGGCGTTACGTGCTGGTCACGCTGATCATGGTCGTGATCTACATGTATTACACCTACGTCGCGACCGAATGGCGGATCGAGATCCGCCGCAGGATGAACGAGTCCGACACCGAGGCCAACACCAAGGCGATCGACTCGCTCCTGAACTACGAGACGGTGAAGTATTTCAGCGCCGAGCAGCGCGAGGCCACCCGCTACGACCGTTCGATGGAAGGCTACGAGCGCAACAGCGTGAAGACCTATACCTCGCTGGCGGTTCTCAACACCGGGCAGGCGATCATCTTCACCGCCGGCCTCACCGCGACCATGCTGATGTGCGCGATCGGAGTGCGCAATGGCACCAACACGGTCGGCGATTTCGTCATGGTCAACGCCATGATGATCCAGCTGTACCAGCCGCTGAATTTCATGGGCATGGTCTACCGCGAGATCAAGCAGGCGGTAATCGACATCGAGAAGATGTTCAGCGTGCTGTCGCGCAATCCCGAGATCAAGGATGTTCCCGGCGCACAGCCGCTGATCGTGACGTCGGGCAATGTGCGTTTCGACGACGTGAAGTTTTCCTATGATCCCGACCGCCAGATTCTCAAGGGTCTCAGCTTCGAGGTGCCGGCCGGCAAGACGGTGGCGATCGTCGGCCCCTCCGGCGCCGGAAAATCCACCATCTCGCGGCTGTTGTTCCGGCTCTACGACGTCTCGGGCGGCAGGATCCTGATCGACGGCCAGGATATCAAGAACGTCACGCAGTCGACGCTGCGGGCCTCGATCGGCATGGTGCCGCAGGACACCGTGCTGTTCAACGACACCATCCGCTACAACATCCGCTACGGCCGCTGGGACGCGTCAGACGCCGAGGTCGAGGAGGCGGCGCAACTCGCCCAGATCGACGGATTTATAAAAATGTCGCCGAAGGGCTACGAGACCCAGGTCGGCGAGCGCGGCCTGAAACTGTCCGGCGGCGAGAAGCAGCGCGTCGCGATCGCGCGCACGGTGCTGAAGGCGCCGCCGATCCTGGTGCTCGACGAGGCGACCTCGGCGCTCGACAGCCATACCGAGCAGGAAATCCAGGATGCGCTGGAGCGGGTGTCGCGCAACCGCACTTCCCTGGTCATCGCGCACCGGCTGTCCACCATCGTGGGCGCCGACGAAATCATCGTGCTGGATCAGGGCCGCATCGCCGAACGCGGCACGCACACGCAGCTTTTGGCATCGGGCGGGCTTTATGCCAGTATGTGGAACAGGCAGCGCGAAGCCCAGGAGGCGCGGGAACGCCTGGCCCAGATTGCCGACGAGAACGAAGCGCCGAACCGTACCCCGCCGCCGGTCGACGACCCGCTGGCCACGCCGGCCGCGGCGGAATGATCGAAATCTGATCCCATCTTCCGTCAGGGAAGAGGGGCAACCGACAGTGAACCCATAGATGTCCATCGCCAATTCGATCCGCGCCCAAATTCCGCCCATCCATCCCGAGGGCTATCCCTTTATCGGCGGCTTTGCGCTGGCGAGCCTGTTCCTGTTCTGGCTGTGGACCCCGCTGGGCTGGATCGGCACGCTGCTGACGGTCTGGTGTGCGCTGTTCTTCCGCGATCCGGTGCGGGTGACGCCGGTGCGCGAGGGCATCGTGGTGTCGCCGGCGGACGGACGCGTCTCCCTGATTTCGATGGTGTTGCCGCCGGCCGAACTCGGGCTCGGCGACAAGCCGCTGCTGCGCATCTCGGTCTTCATGAGCGTGTTCAACTGCCACGTGAACCGCAGCCCGGTGACCGGCAAGATCGACCGGATCGCGTACCGGCCGGGTGCCTTCATCAACGCCGAGCTCGACAAGGCCAGCGAGGACAATGAGCGTAATTCGCTCGTGATCTCGATGCCGGACGGCGGCCGCATCGGCGTGGTCCAGATCGCCGGCCTGGTGGCGCGGCGAATTGTCTCGTTTGTCCGCGAAGGGCAGTCGCTCGGCGCAGGCGAGCGGTTCGGGTTGATCCGTTTCGGCTCGCGGCTCGACGTCTTCCTGCCGGAGGGCAGCAAAGCGCTGGTTTCCGTGGGCCAGACGGCGGTGGCGGGGGAAACCGTGCTGGCCGATCTCAGGCTCGGCGACGGTGGCCGGACCTGGCGCGCCGATTAACCATCGCAGGCGGCGGCTGGCCCGGCGGGCCGCCACGGCGCCGCCACAATGGCGCGGCCGCCTGCTAGTTGCTATATCTTTGGGATGCAGACACCCATCGATCCCAAATCCCCGGAAATGCGCCGCCGCCGGTTTCGCCCGATCCCGGTGCGGTTGCTGGTGCCCAACGTCATCACGCTGCTCGCGATCTGCGCGGGTCTGACCGCGATCCGCCTGTCGACCGAAGGGCGGATGGAGCTGGCCGTGGCGTTGATCGTGTTCGCCGCCGTGCTCGATGGCGTGGATGGCCGTGTCGCCCGCATGATCAAGGGCCAGTCGAAATTCGGCGCCGAACTCGACAGCCTCGCCGACTTCGTCAATTTCGGCGTCGCCCCGGGCCTGATCCTGTATTCCTGGACGCTGCACGATCTGAACAATGCCGGCTGGATCGCCGCCATGGTATTCGCGATTTCCGGCGGCCTGCGGCTGGCGCGCTTCAACGCCACCATGGACGATCCGAACAAGCCGGCCTTTGCGGCGAATTTCTTTACCGGCGTTCCGGCCCCGGCCGGCGCGATCCTGGTGCTGCTGCCGATCTATCTTTCATTCCTCGGCGTTCCCGCGCCGCCGGTCGGGCTGACCACCGCCTACACGCTGCTGATCGCCTTCCTGATGGTGTCGCGGCTGCCGGTGTTTTCCGGCAAGACCGTGCGTCTGCGGGTGCCGCCGGCGATGGTGCTGCCGGTTTTCGTCTCGGTGATCTTCTTCGTGGCGCTGCTGATCGGTTACCCCTGGCACATTCTGTCGGTGGGGTCTGTGCTCTATCTCGCGAGCCTGCCGTGGGGCTGGAAGGCCTATCGTGGCCATGAACGGGCCGCCGCGGCGCTGGCGGCAGCTCCGCCGGCCGATGCCGCTCCGTCCGATCCCGCGGTGCCGCCGTTCGTTCCGCCGGTCGCCGAGCCTGCGACGGATGACCGTCCGGCCCGGCTGAACTGATCGGCCGCGCTGCCGGCGATTTCTGCTTCGGATATCTGCCATGGGCTGCCGCCGAGTTGGGTTCGGTCCCAATCTCGGCTATAGGCAGGTCAATGGGCGGCTTCAAAACGGCGGCCCTTCAAAATTGGGAGAGAAATGCCTGTGACGAAATCCGCATCCGCGCCGCTGCCCGCATCCGTCCTCGAAGCCCTGGCGCGCTACGACACCCCGACCATCTGCAATGCGATGGAAATCGTCGCGCCCGAACGCCGCCTGATCGGCTACACCACCAAGCCGCTGGTCTGCCCGTTCCCCGATCTGCCGCCGATGGTCGGCTATGCGCGCACGGTGACGATCCGCTCGGTGGTGAAATCAGGCCTGCCGCCCGATGAGGCGTCGAAACGGCGCATCGACTATTACGAATATATGGGCACCGGCCATGGCCCGCGCATCACCGTGATTCAGGACATCGACGGTCCCGACGTCGGCTACGGCGCGTTCTGGGGCGAGGTGCAAAGCAACGTGCACAAGGCGCTCGGCTGCCTCGGCGTCATCACCGACGGCTCGATCCGCGACATCCCGCAATGGGCGCCCGGCTTCCAGGCGCTGGCAGGCTCGATCGGCCCGTCGCATGCCTGGGTTCACGCCGAAAATTTTGGCGGCGAAGTCCGCGTCGCCGGCATGACGGTGCGTTCCGACGATCTCATTCACGCCGACAGTCACGGCGCGATCGTGATCCCGCACGATATCGCAGCCGCGGTGCCCGATGCCTGCGAACTCTGCGCCCGCCGCGAAACCCCGATTCTCGAGATCGCGCGCAGCAAGGATTTCTCGCTGGAAAAACTGAAAGCGGCGCTGAAGCGCTCCGCTGAAATTCACTGACGGAGAAGACGAGCACTTCGACACGGGGGGCAGGTCATGAGCAGATTGTTGGGAGCGTTGGTGCTGGCGATGCTGGCCGGCATCGCGGGGGCGCACGCGCAAAACTATCCGACACGGCCGATCACTCTCGTGGTGCCGTTCCCGCCGGGCGGCTCGACCGATGCCGCGGCCCGCATCCTGGCGGAGCGGATGCGTCTGCCGCTCGGACAGACGATCGTGATCGAGAACGTCGGCGGCGCCGGCGGCAGCATCGCCGTCGGGCGCGTCGCGCGCGCGGCGCCTGATGGTTACACCTTCGACATCGGTCAATGGGACACCCATGTCGGCAGCATCATCTACAAGCTCGACTACGATCTCGAAAAGGATTTCGAGCCGATCGCGCTGGTCTCCAACAATCCGCAATTGATGGTCGCCAAGAAAGACCTGCCGGCGGACAATCTGAAAGACCTCGTGGCCTGGATGAAGGCGAACCCCGGCAAGATCAATTTCGTCAACCAGAACGCCGCGGCCAATGTCACCGGCGTGATGTTCGAAAAGCTCACCCAGCAGAAAGTGCAGTTCATTCCCTACCGAGGCGCCGGCCCGGCCATGACCGACCTCGTCTCCGGCACGGTGGACCTGCTGGTGGTGCAGGGCGCGGTGGCGCTGCCGCAGATCCGCGGCGGCAAGATCAAGGCGCTCGCCAACCTTTCGCCGCAGCGCTCGGCCTCGATGCCTGACATCCCGACCGCGGATGAGACCGGCGTGCCCGGGCTCTATATGTCCGGCTGGTTCGGCTTCTTCGCGCCGAAGGGCACGCCGAAGGATATCATCGCCAAACTGAACGCCGCGACCGTCGAGGCGCTGGCCGATCCCGCGATCCAGAAGCGGTTCACCGAACTGGGCCTCGACGTAGCACCCCGCGCGCAGCAGACCCCGGAAGGCCTCGCCGCGTTCCAGAAAGCCGAGATCGACAAATGGTGGCCGATCATCAAGGCGGCGGGGATCGGCGTTCAGGCGCAGTGAGCAACTTTGGGAGGGTAGTTCATGTTCGCCCTTGTGGGCCGCTCCGATCCGGCAACCAGCCAGGCAATTCAGTTCGCCAAGGGCATTCTCGATGCCCCGGCAACGGCCTTCTATGAGGTCGACGAAGCCCTCAATCTGAATCGCTTCCTGTTGAGCGGAATTCCGCACGACTTTCATCGTCAGTATATGGATGGAATGAATCAGTTCGATCCCTTGCATCCGAAGCGCGCCACCAACGAGCCCATTGCGAGGCTGAGTGTCGCGACTGACCGCTGCCCCACGGCTGAATCGACGGCATACCGCTCATTTGCCGGTCAATGCGGCATCGTCGATATGGTCGAATTCTTCTTCCGGCGAAATGAAAGGATCGTTGCGGGAATGAGCGTTGCCTGGGGCCCGGGCTGCAGGATTCCTGACGAGGCCATGAACATCGCCGAGAAGATCCATGACTATCTCGAGTTCAACCTGGTCGGCCGCGCCATGGCTCCAGCCGGAGAATCGGCTCGGTATGGACTGACCTCCCGCGAGCTGGACGTGGTCGAATTGCTCTGCTGTGGGCGGACCAACCGCGAAATCAGCGAGTGTCTGCAAATCGGTCTGGCGACCGTCAAGACCCACCTGATCCATATTTTCGAGAAGCTCGGTGTGGAAACGCGTTCCGCCGCCGTAGCGCTGATGTCGCGACCGCACTGAGTTCGCCATGATCGCCATCGATCTGTAAGCCGCCGCGCGAGGCCGTTTGCCGCCGCCTCCGCGCCGTCCAATCCATCCACCGTTCGGTTGATTGTCCCGGCATCCAGGTCGGATCACGGTAGCAAGAAACGCAAGGAAGCTTCATGCGTAATTTCATGGCTATCGCGCGATCGGTAGCCGTCGCGGAACGGGGAATGGCGGCCACGTCGCATCCGCAGGCGACGCTCGCCGCCGTCGAGATCCTGAAGGCGGGCGGCAATGCGGTCGATGCCGCGATTGCCGCGGTTGCCGTCCAGGGGGTCGTCGAACCGCAGATGACCGGGATCGGCGGCGACTGCTTTGCGCTGTATTCGCCGAAGGCAGGCGCTCCGATCGCCTTGAACGGATCGGGGCGCACGCCGGCAAAAACCGATATCGGCAAATATGCCGGCGCCGCCGGGCGGGATATTCCCCCGACGTCTCCTGAAGCGGTCACGGTGCCCGGCGCCATCGACGCCTGGTGCACGCTGGTGGCCGATCACGGCAGCAAGCCGCTCGACGAGATTTTCCGCCCCGCGATTGCCGCGGCCGAGCAGGGGTTCTGCATCACGCCGCGGGTCGCCGCCGACTGGGAACATTTCCGGGCCCGTATCGAAAGCAACGCGGACGCGACCGCCCAGTTTCTTCCCGGCGGCCAGCTGCCCGTCGTGGGCGATATCAGGTCGCAGCCAGCGCTTGGTCGCACCCTTCGCCAGATCGCGCGCGACGGACGCAAGGCGTTCTACGGTGGTGCCGTGGCGGACGAGATCATCGGTATCCTGCGCGGACTGGGAGGGGCCCATAGCGCCGAGGATTTTGCCGCACAAACGTCGGACTACGTGACGCCGATCTCCGCGGTGTATCGCGATTACGAGGTCGCCGAGTGTCCGCCGAACGGGCAGGGACTGGCGGCGCTGATGATCATGCGGACGCTGGCAGGATTCGACGTGAAAAGTCTTTCCGAAGCGGACAGGATTCATCTGCTCGCGGAGGCCACCAAGGCTGCCTACCGTGCCCGCGATGCATTCTTCTGCGATCCCGCGGTCAACCCTGTCGATTCCGCTTCGTTCCTGTCCGATCGCTACATCGACGCGATCCGCGCGAAAATCGACATGCAACACGCATCCGCCGGCGAGACGTGGGACGATATCGAGCATCGCGACACGGTCTATGTGACCGTGGTCGATCGCGATCTCAACGCGATCTCGCTGATCAACTCGCTGTTCTATCCGTTCGGCAGCGGCATCTATGCGCCGAAGTCCGGCATCCTGCTGCACAACAGGGGCTGGAGCTTCCGGGGCAAGCCCGGACATCCCAATTCGCTCGGCCCGCGCAAGCGGCCGATGCACACCATCATTCCCGGCATGATGATGCAGAACGGCCGGGCGGTGATGCCGTTCGGCGTCATGGGCGGACACTATCAGGCCGCGGGACATGCCAACCTGATCTCCAACATCCTCGACCTCGGCCTCGATATCCAGTCGGCCGCCGAAGCGCCGCGCACCTTTGCCTTCGACGGCGTTCTGTCGCTGGAGACGACGGTCTCTCCCGACATCAAGGACGATCTGGCCGCGCGCGGACATGACGTCCGCTGGTCCGGGGAGCCGATCGGTGGATGCCAGGCGATCCGCATCGATCACGAGCGGGGCGTCCTGCTCGGCGCATCGGATCACCGCAAGGATGGGCTGGCGCTCGGCTATTGAGTCATTTTGCCGCCGAAAGCCCGGCGTCGATACCGGCGGCGATCCGGGCGACATCGGCCGCTTCGAGGATCAGCGGCGGCGACAGAATGATGTTGTTGCCGGAAACCCGGATCATCACGCCGGCGTCGTAGACGCGTTCAGCGACCGCGGCCATCGTCTTCTTGTCCGCAATCTTCTTGCTGTCGCGATCGGAAACCAGCTCGATCGCGGCCATTAGTCCCTGGCAGCGGACTTCGCCGACGATCTCGTGCCTTGTCTTGAGTTGCCCGAGTGCCTGGGCCAGTTCCTTGCCGCGCGCGGCGGCGTTCTCGTCGAGCCTGAGCCGCTTGGTCTCGGCAAGGGCCGCAATGCCGGCGGCGCACCCGACGGGATGACCCGAATAGGTGTAGCCGTGACCGATCGATCCGAAAGTCGATTGATCGCTTTCGAAGGCTTCGGCGATCTTGTCGTTGATCAGTGTGGCGCCGAGCGGAAAATATCCTGATGTGATCGCCTTGGCGATGGTCATCATGTCCGGCTGCACGCCCCAGAGCCTCGCGCCCGACCAGGCGCCGGTACGGCCGAAACCGGTGACCACTTCGT
>CALROE020000060.1:0-9724 GCA_943369715.1 Bradyrhizobium ivorense | reverse complement strand
GCCTCCCGCCGCGCCATCGCCGATATGGTCGACTTCTGTCTCACCACCAGCGCCGAGGACGTCCGCTCGCATGACGGCGCCACGGTCCGCGTCATCACCGCGCTGGCGCCGCTGCCGCATCCGCGCTTTTCGAAGTTCTTCGCCCAGATCAAGCAGGACCTCGGTTTCGGCATCTACGTGCCGGACTGCGACACCACCGCCTGCTCGTTCTCGGCGGCGACCCAGGCCGGCTCGACCGATCCGATCCTCGACCAGCCGCTGCTGGATTTCTATGCCGGCTACCAGGTGAGCGAAGGCGCCAACGAGCCCAAGGTGACGGTGCCGCTCAACGACAACATCGATTACGAGGGCGGCGTCGTCACCTGGATCGACAATCTCAAGGGGGAGCGCCCGTTCGGCAACGATCTCGATCCGACGCTCAATCTCGACATTCTCGAAGTCAGTTTCCGCAATGTCGCGCGCTGGAAGATTCTCGAAACCCCGGCGCGGCTCGAGACCGTGCACCGCATCATCGGCTTCCAGAAGCGGCTGGTGCTGAGCGGCGCCTTCACCAATCCGCGCTCGCATATCTATTACCTGCCGGAGCTCTACTGCGCCTATTTCGGCCGCTGCTACGCCGCCTTCATCGCGCTGCCGAAGGCCGCGCAGGCCGCGGTCGATCCCGACGGCAGCTTCGAGATCATCCGCGCCAAGGTGCTGGCCTATGTGCAGACCGAGCTGATCGCGCACGAGATGAACGCGTTCGACGCGGCACTGGCGCTGATCGCGCTCGGCCATCTCGGCGCCTCCCCTGCGACCTTCGCGCCGGCGCTGCATTGCATCGTCGCGAGCCTTGGCGAAGGCGGCCGGCACGGGCCGTTCAAGGCCTATGAGTGGAACAAGATGAAGACCCCGACCCGAATCCTGGTCGGCGGCCCCGAAGTCACCTCGGCCTTCGTGCTGATGGGGCTGGCGCTGGCGCGCCGGGCGATGATGGCGGGAAAGTAGGGTGGGCAAAGGCGCGCTCTTCGCGCGCCGTGCCCACCATGCCTGCTCCGCGCAAATGATGGTGGGCACGGCGCAAGGGCGCCTTTGCCCACCCTACGAAGCGATACATCGCGTTAAGTTGAAAGCACCCGCGCTGGTACGGCAGCCCAATCCACACCACAATCGCGGCGCCTGATTAGCCGATTCCTCATGGTAGACGGCCGTTGCTTCATGAAATTCCTGATTGCGCTGTTCGCATTGCTGCTGCCGGCGATGGCTGATGCCGCCGACATTGCCGGCGTTGCCAAAATCCGCGAGGCCGACTACGTCCAGATCGGCAATGCCCGCATCCGCCTCGGCGGCATCGACGCGCCGCAACTGGACCAGCTCTGCCTCAACACCAGGGTCGAGCGCTGGGCTTGCGGGGCCGCGGCGCGCGACGAGCTGATCAAATATGCCGGCAACAAGACCTGGAACTGCAACAGGCGTCAGGTCACCGACCGCCGCGGCCGCATCGTGGCGCGCTGCGACGTCGACGGCGAGGACATCCAGAAATGGCTGGTCCGCAACGGCTGGGCGCTGGCCTATGCGCGGATTTCCAAAGACTACGAGCCGGACGAGAAGGCCGCGCGCGAGGCCAAGGCCGGGATGTGGCAGGGCGCCTTCATCGCGCCGTGGGACTGGCGCGTCCGCAACAAGAAGACCGTCATTCTCGGCGCCGTCAAGCCGCCGGAGAACGCGCGCGCGATCCTGCTGGCCTCGGCCTCGGGGCCGGTGGCGCCCTCGCCCGACTGCACCATCAAGGGCAACGTCAACCGCTCCGGCGTATGCATCTATCACACCCCGGCCAGCCGCTGGTACGCCAAGATCCAGATGAAGATCAGCAAGGGCACACGCTGGTTCTGCTCGGTCGAAGAGGCCGAGGCCGCCGGCTGCCGCGAGACCCGAAGGTAGCGCAATGAAGCGCGCCGCGCTGCTGCTGCTGACGGTCGTCATCGTCTACACGCTATCGGCCTATGTCGTGTTGCCGGCGTTCTGGACCCATTACGAGCACCAGAAGGGGCTCGCCGAGCTGCCGATGGTGACACGCACGGCGCAAGGGATTCCCGGCGATCCCATCAATGTCGGGCTGGTCGGCGACATCAGGGACGTGCTCTGCGCCATGCACGCCGCCGGATGGTATCCGGCCGATCCGATCACGCTGAAATCGTCGATCGAGATCGCCGGCAGCGTGCTGCTCGACCGGCCCTATCGCGCGGCGCCGGTCAGCAATCTGTATTACCTCGGCCGCCGCGAGGACCTCGCCTTCGAGAAGCCGGATGGACGCAGCGCCGATCACCGCCACCATGTGCGGTTCTGGAAAGTGCTGGAGCAGGGCGAGGAAAAGCGCCCGGTCTGGCTCGGCGACGCCGCCTTCGATCGCAGCGTCGGCGTCAGCCAATACACCGGCGCGGTGACCCACCACATCGATGCCGACATCGACGCCGAGCGGAAATTCCTCCTGACCGACCTGGAGGCGGCCGGCATGGTGCAGGCGAAATACCAGGTCACCGGCATCGGGCCGACGCTGGCCGGGCGCAATGGCGGCGGCGATCTCTATTACACCGACGGCGAGGTCTGGATTTTGCGGCTGGTCGAGGCCTGCCGGAAGCAGACCGGCCCCGCCGCCGTGATCGCCAGTCCCGCCGCGACCGAGATCAAGGACCAGATCTGGCAGGCGGTGGCGGGGGCGATGAGGAAATAATGAGGCTTCTCTGTCATCGCGAATGAGAGTCCGACGAGTGCGCACCCTATTGAAGCCGTCATTCCGGGATGGTGCGTCAGCACCAGACCTCAGATGTGCAATTGCACATCGGGGAATCTCGAGATTCCGGGTTCGATGCGAGCGCATCGCCCCGGAATGACGACTTCAACACACCGCCTCAATCCATTATCATTCCATTCCGACTTGAATTCCCCGCTATTCCCCGGCATCCCTCCCACAGCATTCGCAACAAGGAAAACAAAAATGACCGTTCGCGCGGGCCGGGAGTTTCTGGCGATCCCCGGGCCCACCACCATGCCCGACGAAGTGCTGCGGGCGATGCATCGTCCGGCGCTGGACATCTATTCCGCGGAAATGATCGGGCTGACCGACAGCCTGCTGCGCGATCTGTCGAAGCTGTTTGCCACCAAGGGCCGCGCCTACATCTATATCGCCAACGGCCATGGCGCCTGGGAAGCCACGCTCTCCAACGTGCTGTCGCGCGGCGACAAGATCCTGGTGCTGGAGAGCGGCCGGTTCGCGATCGGCTGGGGCCAGGCCGCCGCCGGCATGGGCGTCGAGGTCGAGGTGCTGAAGGGCGACTGGCGCCGTTCGATCCGCCCTGCGGAAGTCGAGGCGCGGCTGAGGCTGGACACGAAGCACGAGATCAAGGCGATCCTGGCGGTGCAGGTCGATACCGCCTCGGGCGCCTATAACGACATCGAGGCGATCGGCAAGGCGATCAGGGCGGCGGGCCACCCCGCGCTGTTCATGGTCGATGCGGTGGCCTCGCTGGGCTGCATGCCGTTCGAGATGGACGCCTGGGGCATCGACGTCGCGATGTCCGGCTCGCAGAAGGGCCTGATGGCGCCGCCCGGCCTCGGCTTCGTCGCCGCCAATGACCGCGCCCGCGAAGCGCACAAGACCGCCGGCCTGCGGACGCCCTATTGGGACTGGACCGCGCGCGAAGGCAGCGAGCACTACCAGAAATATGCCGGCACCGCACCCGTGCATCTGTTGTTCGCGCTGCGCCAGGCCATCGACATGCTGTACGAGGAACAGCTCGACAACGTGTTCCTGCGCCATCGCCTGCTGGCCGAGGCGGTGCGCCGCGCGGTCGCGGTGTGGGCCGAGGGCCAGGTACTCGGCTTCAATATCGCGGAGCCGAGCGAACGCTCCAACACGGTCACGACCGTGACGATGTCGAACGGTCACAGTCCGATGGAGCTGCAGCGCTATTGCAAGGAAAAATGCGGCGTGGTGATCGGCACCGGCATCGGCGACCTCGCCGGCCAGGCGTTCCGGATCGCCCATATGGGCCACGTCAACGCGCCGATGATGCTGGGCACGCTGGGGGTGATCGAGGTCGGGTTGAAGGCGCTCGGTATTCCCCATGGCAATGGCGGCACCGAAGCCGCGATCGCGTGGCTGGGGGAGAGTGTCGGGGCATGACTCGTGGTTCTGGAATCGCCGAGTTCCGGGTGCCCAGTGTCAGCTCTCCCCTGGTGGGAGAGGCGTAGCCCATGTCCCCGGTTGCTCACTGCCTTCGGCGGCCGGATCTCTTCCCGCGCCATGCCTGAAAACCGGATCACCGCAAAGCGTTTGCCTGAAATTTTCTTCAGCTTTTCGGCGACGTTTCCTGGCTTGGTGTTGAAACCCGTTCAATTTTTCCACTGAACAAAGGCAGCGGAACGACCTTTTCGCGGACTGTTTTTTGCAGCATCTTGCAGACGCACATTGGCTCTCCCTTTATTGTTGTGCACTTGCAAGGGTAGCCATAAGTGAACTTGACCAGCGTCTCAAAATCGTTGGCTGCGATTGCCTGTTCCACTCTTTCCTCGTATGTCATGCGCGAGCACTCACCTTTCGGTCATCGGCAATGTCTGCCGGGTCATTCCATCCAACATATCTTCAAGTCGCCGGAACAAAGCTATACCATTGCCAAAGACCGGCCGGCTATCAACTTCTGAGTAACCTGGTTACTGCGGCTTCGGAGCTTTCAAAGGACTTTCAACACTGACGCCGGCGTCATCGCCGGGGATTTCGACTTTGACCAAGGGGTTGATTGCCGGCAAAAGATAGGACGTAATTGCCGGTCATAGAGCGCCGTGACCTTCTCATAATTGTCAGACGAAAAAGCCATGACGTTGGAAGTTTGGCCTGTAAATCCGTCTCTGCATTGGCGCCTGGTTACAGATGCCGTGATGGGCGGCGTTTCCCGCGGTACGATCAAGAAAGAAACTCTTGAAGCCCGCCAGGCGATCCGCATGCGCGGAGAAGTCAGCACCGAAAACAATGGCGGCTTCCTGCAGATCACGCTGGATCTCGCGCCGGAGGCCGGTTCGTTCGATGCAGGCGGCTTTACGGGACTTGAAATTGACGTACTTGGAAATCATGAGCGTTACGGCGCCCATTTGCGCACCACGGACATCACGCGGCCGCAACAATCGTATCGCCAGAGCTTTGTTACGACACCGGATTGGCAGACCTTACAGCTACCGTTCGTACAATTCATGCCACACCGAATCGACGTTCCACTCGATGTGAGGCGGCTAAGGCGCATCGGGCTCGTTGCCATCGGACGGGAATTTGCCGCCGACCTGGCGGTTGCGCGGCTGGCCTTTTATTGATTTGATGGCCTTTGCCAGAGGCCGAAATGTATCGGTGCGCCATCGAAATTCGAAACCGCGCAACATGTTGAAACCGCAGCGCCTGGAACCGAAGGCCGGCCAGGAATCCGCGTGGGACTATCCGCGCCCGCCGAGATTGGAGAAAGTCGGCGAACGATTGCGCGTCGTGTTCAATGGCCGCACGATCGCCGACACGCGTGCGGGCTATCGCGTCCTCGAAACCAGCCACCCACCGATGTATTATCTTCCCTCGCGGGATACGGCGATGGAATTCCTGCAGCCCGAAGCGGGGCATTCATGGTGCGAGTTCAAGGGGCAAGCAAGCTACTGGTCTCTGAACGTCAACGGGAGGCGCTCTGTCAAGGCCGCCTGGAGCTATCCCGCGCCATCGCATGGTTTTCGTGAAATTGGCGGATATCTGGCGTTTTACGCTTCGCGCGTCGATGAATGCTGGGTCGACGATGAACGCGTGCAGCCGCAAGACGGCGATTTCTATGGAGGCTGGATTACCTCTCGTATCGTTGGCCCATTCAAGGGCGCCGCCGGTACGAGTGGGTGGTAGATCACAGGAGTCATCCGCCTGACGGGCGTCGGGTCCCTCCGGTTCGCGGGATCTTCCTTTTGGCTTGTGGGCGCTAACCTTTGCGCCGCGTTAAATGAGGCGATCCGCCGACGACGGAAGAACAACGAAATTGTCGGGACCATTGAGCCCGATGCCCTTCACTTTAGATTTTTCTGCTGTCGTACGCCCAGTGCAATAGAGCTTGGCGTTGCCGGGGGCGGCAAAAGGGATCGCCTGGCTCACAATTCATTCGCACTTGTGCGACGTGGCGCCGGAAAGCCTTCCAGCGCCTGATCTGGCGTTTGTCTTCTTCCGGCATGCGGCGGCCCATGTAGTAACGGCAATACCACTGGAACCAGCCGCGAGGATCGTCAGGGTTGATCCATCCTTTGTTTTGCCACTCAGAGAGCGGCCTGCTGGCGCCAACGCCAAAATAGTTGAGCGAGCAATCTCGACCCGATGGTGCGAGCCTGGCGTGCTTGAACCAGCTTTCTGGAAACTCGTTGCCCCCGTCCGTCATGTACTTGCCGCAGAACACGCCGAGGGCAAGCATTTGTTGCGGCGTCAGCTCCGGTTTGAACTCCGGATCGAAGTTTCGGCCCATCGGCGCCGAAAGTTCGTAGCTATATCCGGTCTGCATCCGGTCATTCACCGTGACAAACCTGCCTTTCCGCCCGCGTGATCGTTGTTCGTTCTTCTTCATCGACAACAATGCCGTCTATTCCCCGGCTTGACCGCGTCGCGCTTCAACCGTTCAGCCGCCAGATCGCGATATTGAGAACGCCTGCAAAAGCGACCCACGCCGCGAGCGGCACGAAGCACCAGGCAGCGACCTTGTCGACCCGATGGAACGCGACGATAGTCGCGAGAATGACGAGCAGCTGCGGAACGATGTTGATCATGCCCAGCCATGGACTGTTGGCGCCGAAAAACATCCACGACCATGCTGCATTCAGCATAAGCTGGACAAAAAACAAGGACAGCGCAGAGCGTCGCCCTGCCGAGGTTCGGGGTAGCCGCAGGATTCGCCATACGGCGAATGCCATCAGCGCATAGAGGATTGTCCAAACCGGCGCAAAGATCCAGTTGGGAGGATTGAAGGCCGGTTTGACAAGGCTGGCGTACCACGGTGCAAGGTTGGGATAGGTCGCAATCTGGCCGGCAACAGAGGCTGACCCGACCGCGGCGATTGCCAACACGCCAAAGCCAATCTCGCGACTCCACGAAGATGTTTTAGGCGAGTACATGGCGTTTGAGGGTCCTCTCGCTTGGCAATTAAATGGCTCGAACAGGAGATATCAATGGTTCTCCTCAAAAAATAGGCCGCTTATCGATCAGGCGCGGCACGTGTCAAGAGCCCAACAAACTCCAGGCGGCAGATACAACAAAAAAGGATACTACCACTGAAGCCGACCATGTCCGCCAGCGCCGCCTTGTCCTATTGATGCCAAGCCTGCACGCGCCCGAACAGTTTCGACAAGGTCGGCCGCACTGGCAGGAACAAACGGTATGCGACTTCAAGAATCGTGAGAATTCCAGGTAGCGCCACCAGACGCGCAGCCAGCTGCCACCGCGGCAGGGTGTTCCAAACAGCAACGAAGGCCGCCGCGCCAGACAACAATAATCCATCATTGCAGCGAACGTGAAACCGCTTCATGGCCTGCTGTTTGGTCAGATCCACTGCAAGCGTTTCCTCGGATCGAGACACATCCAGGAAGCAGATTGCGCCGGCACCTTCCTGCTTGCGATAGTGATTTATCTCAGCCTGGCAAAGCGGGCAGGCTCCGTCAAAGTACACTGTCAATGATTGCCTGTCGGATTGCACGCACCGCCTCCATTCAGTCAGGCAGTGCGCCTGCCAGACCCGCTTGGCGCCCGTGCCACATATCCCGCGGCACAGCGAGATGAATTATCGATATCGGGACGCGGCAAAACAGCCTACCCATCTCCATTCCTTACGACTCTGCCGTCGGTTTGGATCAGTCGCACCCGAATAAGAATGCCTTGATCTGAACCGATTTTTCGGTCGGGCGCCGCCGCCAGCGCGACATCCAGCGTCAGGTCTTGCCCGCCGATCCGTTAGGGAAAATGTATCGCGCACCAGCTTTTCAAGTGATCCATCCGCAAGGATGAATCGTAGAAGTGGTAAGGCGGCCAGATGATGGCCGCATCTCCGGCGCGGCAAGATTGCTGCGTTGCTTCGAAAGAGATTGACCGCATGAAGCTCTACAACAGCCGTAACGATATCGATTCGAACACCAAGGTTTTGGTGAGAGCACTTTTGAATGCCCGTCTGGCCGACGCCATCGACCTTGCGCTGTCGACGAAGCAGGCACATTGGAATTTGAGAGGACACCAGTTCGTAGCCATTCATGAGATGTTCGACGGCTTCCGTGCCGAAATCGATACTCATGCGGACACCCTGGCCGAGCGGGTGGTGCAGCTGGGCGGAACTGCCCTTGGTACGGCCCAGATAGTTGTGCAAGCCTCCAACCTGCAGGCGTATCCGACCGATCTCGTGCGCGTCGAAGACCACATGCTTGCGCTCGCAGGGCGTTTCGCCGATCTCGCCAATTCCACTCGTTCCGCCATCAAAACGGCGGATGAATTGGGCGACGCCGGTACCGCAGATATTCTAACAGCGTTCTCGCGTTCACTCGACAAGTCTCTGTGGTTCTTGGAAGCCCATGAGTCTTGAAAATCCAGGCGGCGCACCGCACCGCGTCGATGAATCTGACATCGCTCATTCACCGGCAGCAACGGCGTCGATGTTTCAAAAACCAGCTATCCCGTTTCCCGAGGGCGGCATTGCCGTGGTGTTTGGCGCCGGCGGCGGCATTGGCAACGCTTTGATGGACCAGTTGAAGGCAGGTCGGAAGTTCGAGCATGTGGTAGGCTTCAGCCGGACCAGCACGCCGGCTATAGATCTGCTTGAGGAGACAACTCTCAAGGACGCCGCTGACTTCGCCTGTTCGCGAGGCGACATACGGCTCGTATTGGATGCTACAGGCTTTCTACATGACGACTCGCATCGTCCGGAAAAGAGCTGGCGGGAGCTTCAGCCTTCGCATCTGGCCCGATCCTTTGCGTTGAATGCAATCGGCCCGGCGCTGGTCTTGAAGCATGTGCTCCCGCTGTTGCCGCGTCAGGGAAAGGCAGTGTTTGCGACGCTGTCGGCGAGGTTGGGTAGCATCGGCGAGAACAGTCTCGGCGGCTGGTATGGCTACCGGGCCTCAAAGGCTGCGCTGAACCAGTTGGTCCGAACTGCTGCGATCGAGCTCGGGCGTAGCCATCCCGTTTCGATCTGCGTGGCGCTTCATCCGGGGACGGTCGACACCAACCTGACTTCATCTTTCAGCAAGGCCGGCCTTCAGGTGCAATCGCCGGCTGCTGCTGCCGGTCGGCTTCTGGCGGTCATTGATCGCCTGAACCCCGCAGACTCCGGCGGATTTCTGGATTATCGCGGAGAACGCGTTCCTTGGTGAGGAGTGGCAACGACTTTCCCTGGAGAAAGTCGGGGTCGTGAATGATCCAAATTCGATCCGCGCGCGTATGAGCTTCTGGGCGGGTCATCAACGCCGCGCGGCGGCGGCCGTGAACATCGTATCGAACCGTGCCGGCCAACGTGGGAACAACATGACTTTCCAACAAGCCGAGACCTTACGTGCCGGACCTGACGAGCGTGGCCACTTCGGTGCGTTCGGCGGCCGCTTTGTGCCGGAAACCCTGATGCCCTTGATTCTGGAACTGGAGTTTGCCTACGCCGAGGCGCGCAAGGATCCCGCATTTCAGCAAGAAATGGAAAGCTATCTTACCAATTAC
>CALROE020000059.1:0-9781 GCA_943369715.1 Bradyrhizobium ivorense | reverse complement strand
CCCAGATCCCGAGATCGCCGACGGTGCCGCAGCCGCGTCGCTCTACCTTGGTCGATTCGACCACGACGAGGCCGGCGCCGCCGGCGGCGAACTTGCCGGCATTCATCAGATGCCAGTCGGTCGGAAACCCCTTGATCGCGGAATACTGGTGCATCGGCGGCACCACGATGCGGTTCTTCAGCTCGACGCCGCGGATGGTCAGCGGCGAAAACAGCAGCGGTTCGGACATGGGAACATTTCCTCGGTCACGCCTGACATCGTTCCCCGGGTGCGCCGGGCGGTCATGCTTGGTTGCGAACGATATACGCTGCTGCCGCCCGCGGCAAAGGCTTCGTGCGTCCAGACAAGCGCCTGCAATCTCGCGGCTTGATGCGCCCGAGGCTTGCTATCAAATTTCCTTACCCTCCGATCGAGGGCGCAGGGAATGCCGGGCGCCCGATGCGCCCGATAGCCGCGTGTGCAACGGTAGTGGGGTAGAAGGCACACGCGTTAGTCAGGTCACACCGGAATCACCCGGCACTCCCCGCGCAGTGGTTTAAGGCTTATACGTGCTCTTCTCGGTGAGCCCTGCACTTTTGCCACCGTCACCTGCGGGACTGACCACAGGCTTGACACCTGCCCTTGGGGTGTCGGAACCACACGACTTCGCCATCCACTTCAGGCGCCCTCGTCAGAAGCGCCCTCCGTGTCCACCGCATCCCCGCCCCGCGTTGGTACGTTGCGCAACGCCCCCCTGAGTGGAACGGGATGGTTATTGATATAGCCTGATTTTCACTTCTGGAAAACAGAAATATTTTTTCCTCGGGGGCTTGACTCGTTTTCTGTAAATCAGAAGTGATTTGCCCGTCGGGTAGTCACACAGCCCGTCACATAGCGTGACGCAACCTGAAAGCCGCCGTCGCGACCGAGGCCGCCCCGCCCTATTTCTCCACCGTCCCCTGCAACAGCCGGATACCCTCCGCGAGCGCGCTTTGCATCAGCAGCGTGTCGACGCCATAGGCGATCATGCGAAAGCCTTTTGTCCGGAAGTCGCGCGCCCACGTCCCGTCGCCGGCGAGGAAGCCCGGGGTCTTGCCGTGCGTGTTGCAGGCTTCGACCAGCCGATCGACAGCCGCATGAAATACCGGATGGTCGAACTGCGCCGGGATGCCCAGGAAATTCGTCAGATCAAAGTGGCCGAGCCAGACCACGTCAACGCCGTCGACGGCCGCGATCGCATCGACGTTCTCGATGCCTTTTGCGGTCTCGACCAGCGCGATCACCATCGTGCGGGCGTTGGCCCGCGCGATCTTGTCGGTCACGTCACCGCCCGCATAGTCGTCGTGACCGGCGACGCCGAATGCGGCGCCGCGACGCCCTGCCGGCGGATATCGCGTGCAGTCGACGATCGCCCTGGCCAGCTCCGGCGTTTCGACCATCGGCACCATGATGCCCATCGCGCCGATGTCGAGCGCACGCGCGATGTGGTGATAATCGCCGGAGGGAACGCGCACGAGGGGCACCAGATCGAGCCCGCGGCAGAATGCGAACTGGGCCTTCATCGTCTCGAAGCCGACGCCCGAATGCTCCATGTCATAGAGAATGAATTCGGCGCCGGCCTCGCGGCAGATCGCGGGGTAGCCGGGCGTAAAAAACTCGAATGTCATGGTGCCGAACGCACAACCGCCGGCCGCCAGCCGTGGCTTCAATGGATTTGGGCGCAACGGACTTCCCCCAATTGCCAAAAGCCGCCGGTCCCCGACGCTACCGCGGCCGGTCCTTGTACAAGCCCCACACCGCGACCAGCGCGCTGGCGCTGGCGATCAGGAACAGGCCGGACAGTAGCGGTCCCTCAACGCCCCATTGCAGCAAGCGGGCGAGATCGTAGAACACGTAGGCGCCGAAGGTGAATGCCAGACCGTACAGGTACGGGCGGCCCTGGCGCGCCGCGAGAGCCGCGACGATCATGACCGCAAATTCCAGAATGATCGAGATGATGAGCATCGATCGCAACGCTACGGCCGGACTTTCCTCGCGTCAATGCGTTGCGGGAAACGAGGACCCTGGGCGGCCCACCCCCGCTCCCTCATGGTGAGGAGCGCGTCCGGCAGCGCCCTTGCGCTGTCCGGCGCGCGTCTCGAACCATCTGGCACTTCGCCTGCTGCCATCGTTCGAGACGCTTGTCATCGGACCGCGCTTCGCGCGGATCCGCTGGCAAGCTCCTCAGGATGAGGTCCGCGGGGTGCGGCGGCAGAACAAGAATCCTGACGATGGCTTCCCCTTGAACGCCCCGGCTTCGCGTGATTACCTGCCTCGATCCCGGGTCATCGGCAACCGCCCGGTCAGCTGCGCGCAGCCAAGCGTTGTCTCGCTCCATTCCAGGAGATGAGACATGGCGAACAGCTCGATCAAGACTCCTTCCGATATTCTCTGCCTGTACGCCGCCCGCGCGCTACGCGGCTTCGGCGACGGCTTTGCCATCATCATTCTGCCGGTGTACCTGTCGGCCACAGGCTTCAACCCGCAACAGATCGGCATTGTCGCCAGCGCTTCGTTGCTGGGGACCGCCGCGCTGACCTTGCTGACCGGCTTCATCGCGCCGCGGTTCGAGCTGCGCAGCCTGTTTCTCGCCGGTGCGGCGCTGATCGTCTTCACCGGCCTGGTGTTCCCGGCCGCCGAGACGTTTGCCCTTGTCCTGCTGATCGCCTTCATCGGCAGCATCAATCCATCCGGCGGCGATTCCGGCATGCTGGTGCCGCTCGAACACGCGTTGCTGACCCGGGAGACCGCGGCCCGCGACCGCACCGCCATCTTTGCGCGCTACAGCCTGATCGGCGCGCTGACCGCGGCGGTCGGATCGCTGGCGGCGGCCCTGCCGGAGCACCTCGCCTCGCTGGGCTGGTCGCGGCTATCCGCCATCAAGCTGATGTTTTATCTGTATGCCGTGCTGGGACTGCTCGCGGCGCTGCTGTACCGGCGCCTGCCGCACGACCACAGCCACATCGCCAACGCGCCCAGGAGCGCACTCGGGCCATCGAAAGGCATCGTCTACCGGCTGGCGGCGCTGTTCAGCATGGACGCTTTTGCCGGCGGTTTCGTCGTCCAATCGCTGCTGGCGCTGTGGCTGTTCCAGCGCTTCGACCTGTCGCTGGAAGCGGCCAGCGTCTATTTCTTCGCCTCCAGCCTGCTCGGCGCGTTCTCGTTTCCGGTGGCCGCGTGGCTCGCCGGGCGGATCGGCCTGGTCAACACCATGGTGTACACGCACATCCCCTCCAGCCTCTGCCTGATCGCGGCGGCGTTCTCCTCCGACCTCACCGTGGTGCTGACGCTGCTGCTGGTGCGCTCCGCGCTGTCGCAGATGGACGTGCCGACGCGGTCATCCTACGTGATGGCCGTGGTGACCCCGGCCGAACGCACCGCGGCAGCCAGCGTCACCGCGGTGCCGCGCAGCCTCGCCTCCTCGATCAGCCCGGCCATCGCCGGCTTCATGCTGGCCGGACCGTTTTCGGGATTGCCGCTGGTGGTGTGCGGATGTCTGAAGATCGGCTACGATTTGGCGCTGCTGCGGATGTTCCGGCATACCAAGCCGCCGGAGGAGATCTGACGCTTGCTTCGCAGCTCTACGTTGTCGCTGGCGGCGCGATACGGCAGAGGACCGAACCATAATACCACATGACACCTGCACCACCGGGGATTACGCTATGTCCGTTTGATGGTGCGATAGCTATTGACGGAAATTTCGAGCCGCTTTTTTTCGATGGGCCAAGGAATATGACGACGTTTGCCGCGGGGCTGCAACAAACTGATTCTCCGTCTGATGCGGCGAGTTCGGACTTATCTTCCTGGTCTCTGAAAAATTTCATCGAGACCACGCCGTCCTGCATGGCGATGTTCGATACCGAGATGCGCTATCTCGCCGTCAGCTCTCGATTCCTTGTCGACAATGAGATCAAGGGAGAAACCCGGCAGTCGATCGTTGGTCGCTCGGTTTTCGAGTTCCGTCCCGCGACCGACAAGGCCCGCGAAACCAACCGCCGCGTGCTGTCAGGCGAAACCCTCAACAAGGACGATTTTTGCTTTCGACGCTCCGATGGAACGGTGACCTGGATGCGCTGGCACATGCAGCCATGGCGCCTCCCCGATCAGAGCGTCGGCGGCGCAGTGCTGACCATGGAGACCGTCACGGCTCCCAACGAGGCAGCGGAGAGACTCGCCGCCAGTGAATCACTGCTGCGTCTCAGTCAGGAAGCGGCCCATATCGGGAGCTACGACTGGGATATCGGGGGCGGCCCCAATGTGTGGTCCGACGAGCAATGCCGCCTGCACGGCATCGAGCCATCGGGCGCGCGGTCGATTTCGGTCGAGGAATGGCGCAACCTGATGCATCCCGAGGATCTGCCGATGCTCGAACAGAGGCTGGCCGACATCATCGAAACGGGAGGCTCCGGGGAGCTCGAGCATCGCATTCGGGGCCCGAACGGCGTGCGCTGGATTTACAGCCGCGGACAGATCGTTGGTGGAGCGGGAAAGCCGACGCGCCTGATCGGAATCAACATGGACATCACCGAGCGCCGGAAGCTCGAAGATGACCTGCGCGAATTGACCCGGACGCTGGAACAGCGCGTCGAACAGGAAGTCGCAGCCAGGGAAGCCGCGCAGACCAAGCTGGCGCATGCGCAGAAAATTCGATCGATCGGCGAACTCACTGGCGGAGTGGCTCATGACTTCAACAACCTGCTGACGGTCATTACGGGAACGATCGACACGCTCGCAGACGGCGTTGCCGACCGCCCGCAGCTGGCGGCCATCGTTCAAATGATCGGATCGGCCGCTGACCGCGGTGCCAGGCTGACCTCGAGTTTGCTGGCGTTCGCCCGAAAACAGCCGCTGCGGCCCCGGAGCACGGACGTCGAGGCGCTGATTGCGACGACCTGCGATCTGCTGACGTCGGTGCTCGGCCGCCAGATCGAGATCGATTTTGTCCGGCGAGACTACATCGGGACAGTATTCGTCGATCCGGATCAGCTTTCGTCCGCACTGGTCAATCTGGGGATCAACGCGCGCGACGCCATGCCAACCGGAGGCCGACTGACGATCGATGCCGATACGGTTGCCATCGATCAGGACGAAGCTGCCGCCCGCGACCTTTCCGCGGGCAGTTATGTTGCCATCAGCGTCACGGATACGGGAACCGGGATCGACAAAGCCATTCAGAGCAAGATCTACGAACCATTCTTCAGCACCAAGGGCGTCGGCAAAGGCACCGGGCTCGGTCTCAGCATGGTGTACGGATTCGTCAAGCAATCCGGCGGACACATCGACTTCGAAACCGCTGAGGGCAACGGCACGACGTTCAGGCTGTATCTTCCGACATCCGAGCATGCGCCTTCGCTTGCTGTCGACAATTTCCGAAAACGGCTTCCTCGCGGCCACGAGACGATCCTCTGTGTCGAAGACGACGCCATCGTTCGTGATTTCGTCACGCAGCAACTTCAGGCGCTGGGATACAAGACCATCGCCGCAAGTAACGCGACGGAAGCCTTGCAGGAGGTGCGCAACGGACTCCCGATCGATCTGGTGTTCACCGACATCGTCATGCCTGGAGCGATGGACGGCTGGCAACTGGCCGAACTCATCAGACAGATGCGACCCGGGATCAAGGTGATGTATACCACCGGATACTCCGATGTCAGTTCGGAGCAGCTCGGTTCAGACGCCGGGATAGTGCTTCTCGAAAAGCCTTACCGGCTGTCGCGTCTCGCGGAGATGGTTCGAAATGCCATCGATGATCCCGCACCGGTCCCGGGAGATCGATGAGGCAGCGGGACAAGCCTCCGGGCTGCTGACGGCTGAAGCGTTGTTGCCGTTGCCCGTTTCGCGCATTTTTCGTAAACGACTCCCATGACCCTGCCTCTGGCCCCCTCTTCCGCCGACGCGCTGCTGTTCGATCTCGGGCGCGTCGTGCTCGATATCGACTTCAACAAGGTCATGTCGATCTGGGCCGGCCATGCCGGCTGTGCGCCTGACGATGTCATGGCGCGGTTTGTGGTCGACGATCATTTCAGGCATCACGAGACCGGCGCGATCGACGACGCCGCCTTCTTCCGGAATCTGCGCGGCTCGCTCGGCATCGCCATATCCGACGCCCAGTTCCTGGAAGGCTGGAACGCGATTTTTACGGGCGAAATGCCTGACATCGCGCCGCTGCTGGCGCGGGCCGCAAAACGCCTGCCGCTCTACGCCTTCTCCAATACCAATCCGCCGCATGTCGCGCATTTCTCCAAAACCTACGCGGACGTGCTCGGTCACTTCCGCGAAATTTTCCTGTCGTCGAGCATCGGGCTTCGGAAACCGGATGCGGCGGCCTATGATCACGTGGTACAGGCGATCGGCATGCCGGCGCAGCGCATCGTGTTCTTCGACGACTCCGCGGACAATGTCGCGGGAGCGCGGGCGCGGGGGCTGATCGGGATTCACGTGACGTCGACGGCTGACGTGGCCAGAGCGCTGTCCGAGCTTGGAATCTAGATCAGGAGGCCGTCATTGCGAGGAGCGTAAGGCTTCGCTCGAAGAGCGAAGGCGGAGCGACGAAGCAATCCATTCTTTCTTGGCGTTGGTGGATTGCTTCGCTACGCTCGCAATGACGGATGCGACCGGTCGGCCGCATCTCCAATCGACCTTTTCAGGAGTCTCCCCGTGGCGCTAATGCCCGTCGCCGATGCCCTTGCCGCCATTCTTGCCGGCGCCGAGCCGCTGCCGGAGGAAATGGTCGCGCTGGATGCCGCGCATCACCGGGTGCTGGCGCGCGACGTCGCGGCGTTGCGAACCCAGCCGCCGCAGGCGATGTCGGCGATGGACGGCTATGCGGTGCGCTCGGCCGACGCCAACCATCTCGCCGCCAGGCTCAAGGTGATCGGCGAGGTCGCGGCGGGCCGGCCGTTCGACAGGAAAGTTGGCCCTGGCGAAGCGGTGCGGATCTTTACCGGCGGCGTGATCCCCGAAGGCGCCGACGCCGTCATCATCCAGGAAGACACCGTGGCCGAGGATGGCGGCATCACCATCACCGAAGCCGCGCGCCCGGGGCGGCATATCCGCCCCGCCGGCATCGACTTTCGCGAGGGCGATGTGCTGCTGCCCCGGGGCATCCGCCTCACCGACCGCGACCTGTCGCTGGCCGCGGGCATGAATCACCCCGAAATTCCGGTGCGCCGCCGGCCAAGGGTGGCGATGCTCGCCACCGGCGACGAGCTGGTGATGCCGGGCGCAACCCCCGGCCCCGGACAGATCGTCTATTCCAACGGCTACGCGCTGCGGGCGCTGGCCCGGCATGAAGGCGCCGAGACCATCGATCTCGGCATCGCCGCCGACACCGTGGAGGCCACCACGTCAGGGATTCGCCGCGCCCGCGACACCGGCGCCGACATTCTGATCACCATGGGCGGCGCCTCGGTCGGCGACCACGATCTGGTCAAGCGGTCGCTGGAGGCGGAGGGCGTCGCCATGACGTTCTGGCGGATCGCGATGCGGCCGGGCAAGCCGATGATGCATGGCAGGCTCGGCGCGATGCGGGTGATCGGTCTGCCCGGCAATCCGGTGTCGTCCTATGTCTGCGGTTTCCTGTTCCTGGCGCCGCTGATTCGCCAGCTTTCGGGACGATCAGCCGTCCACCACGTCCGCGAGACCGCGCTGTTGGGGCGCGATGTCACCGCCAACGACATGCGCGAAGACTATCTGCGCGCCCGCCTGGAACGGCGCGCCGACGGCGCCCTGATCGCCACTCCGGTCAACCATCAGGACTCGTCGCTGCTCGGGAATCTCGCTGCCGCACGGGCGTTAATCGTCCGTGCGCCGTTTGCGCCGGCAGCCACAGCCGGCACCGCTTGCGAGATCCTGCGGCTGCCCGACTGAGCGGTTTCAGCCATTAAGGACTGTCACAACAAACCCCGGCGCGTTGACGGGAAATTAAGTGGTTGCGGAACACATATGGAACATATAGTGTTCGTTCATGATTTGTTTCGAGTATTGGTGCCATTAAAAGCGAATTCCCGACTCCTCTGAGTCGCTGAGGACGCCGCCTCTCGGAATCGAACGACGCTATCAAACTGGGGATTGGTCGAGATGCTCACGCGCAAACAATATGAACTCCTGCGTTTCATCAGCGAGCGCCTGAAGGAATCCGGCGTTCCGCCCTCCTTCGACGAGATGAAGGACGCGCTGGATCTGCGCTCGAAGTCCGGCATCCATCGCCTCATCACCGCCCTCGAAGAACGCGGCTTCATTCGCCGCCTGCCCAATCGCGCCCGCGCCATCGAGGTCATCAAGATGCCGGAGCTGTCCGGAGGCGGCGCCGGCAACGGCCGCCGCGGCTTCACGCCCAGCGTCATCGAGGGCACGCTCGGCAAGGTCCGCAGCGCCAGTTCCGACAACGATGGCGAGCGTCCGGTCTCGGTGCCCGTGATGGGCCGCATCGCCGCCGGCACGCCGATCGAGGCGTTGCAGACCCGCAGCCACACCATCAGCGTGCCGCCCGACATGCTCGGAAGCGGCGAACATTACGCGCTCGAAGTGCGCGGCGATTCCATGGTGGACGCCGGCATTCTCGACGGCGACATGGCGCTGATCCAGCGCAACGAAAGTGCCGAGACCGGCGACATCGTGGTGGCGCTGATCGACGAAGAGGAAGCTACGCTGAAGCGCTTCCGCCGCCGCGGCGCCTCGATCGCGCTGGAGCCCGCCAACGCCTCCTACGAGGTCCGCATCCTGCCGCCGAACCGGGTCAGGATCCAGGGCAAGCTGATCGGGCTGTACCGGAAGTATTGATTGGCGAGTTCTTGATCGCGGGCCGCAGAATAGCCCACAACCCGGGCCAATGCTGGCGCCTCACGTTTGTTCACGCCGATAGCGGCGTGCGGGCAGCGGGCGGGATAGATTGTCGATCGGCAAGGTAACATGGCAGAAGGTCGGGCGGGTCACCGAGCCCGGCCGCTACATGTTCACGTTCGGCTGGGTCAACATTTCAGCCGACGATCTCGCGATCTGTAAACAGTTTCCGAATGCGTCGTTCGCGCTGGTCAGGATGCTGACGGACGACATCGAGGATGAATATCACCTCGGCGCCTTCGATCCCGGCGATCCCGCAGACAATCAATCGCATGGCGGGTGACACAGCCCTGCCCCTCACTCCTCCGCCTGCAAATCCGCTTCCGACGGCGTCGCATCTTGCGCGCGAGGAGCGGTCGGGCGCGTCAGGCCGGCTTCGCCCTCGGCCCCGCCCGCCACCGCCGGCGACCATGGCCGGTCGACGCCGCGCGGCCTGACCGCATCGACCGCAAAGCCGTCGCGGGCTCGGCGCAGCGCCAGCGCGCCCTGCCGGCGCAGGCGTTCCTGATCGACCACGCGCGCGCCGCAGGCCGCCGGCGCCTGCCGCGCGGTCACCAGCAGCGCCGCGCGCTCGCAATCATCCGCCAGCGCCTCTGGCCGCAGCGCCAGTGCGACCAGCTCGCCGCCCGCCAGCTGCGCCACGCAGCCGGCCTGGTCGCATGACACGCCCTCGGAGAGCGAAGGATCACCCGTCTGCCGGCCGTCGGCGTCGGCTGCCAGCCACTCGCGGAGCAGGAAACTGTCCTTGGTACTTCCCCCGATACTTCCCTTGCCGCTCCCGATCAGATGCAGGCGCCCGTCCCGGCCGCGGACGCCGATGGTGTGGCCGTCGGCGGAGATCAGGATGTCCGGCTGCGGCGTCGCCAGCGCCCAGACCACCGCCGCCACCACCGCCGCCGCCCCGCCCCACCGCAGCGGTGTG